>DASUZN010000083.1:0-13458 GCA_036376855.1 Gaiella sp.
GTCCTGCCCGGGATGGAGGCGGCGTTCGTCGAGGTCGGTCTCGAGAAGAACGGGTTCCTCTACGTCGACGAGATCGTCGGCCCGGAGCTCGAGGGCCGCAAGGGCGCGCGGAAGATCCAGGATCTGATCTCTCGCGGCGAGCAGCTGCTGGTGCAGGCCGTCAAGGATCCGATGAAGACGAAGGGCGCCCGCGTGACGACCGAGATCTCGCTCCCGGGCCGCTTTCTGGTCTACGTGCCGAACGGCGAGGGCCTCGGCGTCTCGCGCCGGCTCGAGGACGACGAGCGCGTCCGGCTGCGCGACATCCTCAAGGCCCTCGAGCTCCCGAAGGGCGGCATCATCGTCCGCACCGCGGCCGAGGGCGCCTCGGCCGAGGACATCGAGCGCGACCTCGTATTCCTCCAGCGGCTCTGGAAGACGATCCAGGC
This sequence comes from Gaiella sp., assembly GCA_036376855.1. Taxonomy (GTDB): domain Bacteria; phylum Actinomycetota; class Thermoleophilia; order Gaiellales; family Gaiellaceae; genus Gaiella. Next base: position 429 of record DASUZN010000083.1, read on the forward strand.
GCGCGCGAAGCTCGCCACCGGCCCCGAGCTCGTCTACCAGGAGGCGGAGCTGCCGCTGCGGATCGTCCGCGATCTCTTCGCCGGCGACTTCGTCGCCGCGCACGTCGACTCCGAGCGCACGCACAAGCGGATCGTCGGCTACCTGAAGAAGACGTCGCCGCACATGATCGAGCGGGTCCACAAGACGAAGGACAAGGAGCCGCTGTTTGCCAAGTTCGGCGTCGACAAGGAGATCTCCTCGACGCTCGACCGTCGCGTCGACCTACCGTCGGGCGGCTACCTCGTGTTCGACTACGCGGAGGCGTTCACGGTCATCGACGTCAACACGGGCAGCTTCGTCGGCTCCCGCTCGAAGAGCTCGACGCAGCGCCTCGAGGACACGATCGTCAAGAACAACCTCGAGGCCGTGAAGGAGGTCGTCCGCCAGCTGCGGCTGCGCGACATCGGTGGGATCGTCGTCATCGACTTCATCGACATGGCGAACCCGAAGAACCGGCAGGCCGTCGAGGATGCCTTCCGCACCGAGCTCGAGCGCGACCGGACGAAGACGTACGTCGTCGAGATCTCGCCGCTCGGTCTCGTGGAGATGACCCGACAGAAGGTGACCGACGGCCCGCGCGAGGTGATGACCCGCAAGTGCCCGACGTGCGCGGGCGACGGGATCGTCGTGTCGGACGCCACGATCGCGCTCCAGATCGAGCGGCGTCTCAAGGCGCTCGCGGTCGCGGGCGCCGGCTCGCGAGTCCAGGCCTACCGAATCGCGCTGCATCCGAAGACGCTCGCGCTGCTCGCCGGCCCTGGCGGTGAGCGGCTTCGCGCGCTCGAGGACGCGACCCGCAGGCGCTTCTTCCTCGTCCCGGCAGAGGGTCACGTGCACGCCGACCACTTCGAGGTGCTGGCCGAGGGACGCCGCGACGACCTCGCGCCCCAGACATCCCTGACGGAGGGAGCCGAGGTCGATCTGAAGCTCGTCGAGATCGACCTCCACGACGGCACCGCGGCGGTCGGAAAGCTCGATGGCGTCGACGTCGTGGTCGCGGACGCGGCGAAGCTCGTCGGCAAGAAGGCGAAGGTCACGATCGGCCGAGTGCTCGAGGGGCAGACGTTCGCGACGCTCGTCGCGGGCGAACCCGGCATCGCACCGATCACCTTCGAGAGCGAGGCCGAGAAGCCGACCCGCGCACCGGCGCGCCGGAAGGGCGATGAGGCCGAGGCCGCCGAGCCGGAGGCCGGGGCAGCGGAGTCGGAGGCCGAGGCAGCGGAGTCGGAGGTCGAGGCGACCGAGGCGGCCGAGCCCGAGGCGGTCGAGACGCTGGAGGCAGACACCGACGAGGAGCCCGAGCCCGAGGACGCAGCGACGGACGAGGACGGCCAGCCGAAGACGCCCGCGAAGAAGCGGACCCGTCGCGGCTCGCGCGGCGGGAAGCGACGCAAGAAGCCCGCCGCAACGGACGGCGCGGAGGCCGGGGAGGAGCAGGCAGACGCTGCGATGACCCCACCGGAGGCGGAAACCGCGCCGGCGCCCGTCGAGAAGCCGGCCCCGAAGCGCCGCGCGCCCCGGATCCACGTCCCCGACGACGGGGTCGCCGACGAGTCCACCGAGCCCGAGACGGCCCTCGAGGAGGAGGCGCCATCCGCCGGGGCCGAAGGCGAAGGCGCCACGCCGAAGAAGCGGACACGCCGCGGGTCGCGCGGTGGCCGGAACCGCAAGAAGAAGACGGCGGTCGCCGTGAACGGCGACGGCGCCGAGGCAACCGAGCCGGAGGCTTCCGAGACCGTCGAAGTCGAGCTCGAGGCGAACGGCGACGGCGCGCCGTTGGAGACGGTGCCGAGCGACGCCGCCGACGCGTCGGCAGCACCGCCAGAGGAGGCCGGGTACGTCCCGATGTCAGAGTGGATCGAGGACTTCGACCGCAGGGCGTGAGGGTGGCCGAGCCGCGGATCTCCGCTACAATCCTGCGGCTCGCGGGCGGTGCCCGCGATTTCCTCAGAAGGCCTCGAGCATGAGCTACGCGATCATCTCCGTCGGTGGGAAGCAGTACCGCGTCCGCGAGGGCGAGCGGCTGCTCGTCGACCGGCTTGCGCTGGACGACGGCGCGTCCTTCACGCCCGCCGTGCTGCTCGCGGGCGGCTCCGGCGATCCGCAGATCTCGCCGGCCGACGTCGTCGTCACGGCGACCGTGCTCTCACAGGAGAAGGGCCCCAAGATTCGCATCGGCAAGTACAAGAAGCGGACGGGGTACAAGCGCCACACGGGCTTCCGCTCGTCGCTGACCCGCATCCAGATCGAGTCGATCGGAGGCGCGGGATCGAAGGGCGAGCGCTCGAAGCCGAAGCAGAAGGCGACCCCCGAGCCGGCCACCGCTCCCGCCGGCGCTCCGTCCGGGGTGCCGGAGGGGTACGAGGGCCTCACGGTGGCGCAGATCAAGGAAGCGTCGGCGTCGTGGGACGCGGGCGCTCTCGCCGCCGCACTCGAGTACGAGCAGGCGCACGGCAAGCGCAAGGGCGCCATCGCCGCGCTCGAGGCCGCGACCGCAGAGGAGGAGAGCTAGATGGCACACAAGAAGGGACTCGGCTCCTCCAAGAACGGTCGCGACTCCCAGAGCCAGCGGCTCGGCGTGAAGATCTTCGCCGGCCAGGAGGTCAAGGCCGGGATGATCATCGTCCGCCAGCGCGGCACCCGCTTCCGCCCGGGGCCCGGCGTCGGCATCGGCCGCGACGACACGCTCTTCGCGCTCCGCCCTGGCGTCGTCGAGTTCCATCGCAGCGGCGAGCGGCGCTCGATCTCGGTCACGGCGCCCGTCGAGGCCTGACGCCGGCTGCCGCTCGGCGGCGGCTTCGGTGGCTCCGTGTTCCACGACCGTGCCCGCATAGTCGTCCGCTCGGGGCGCGGCGGTGACGGCGCGCTCCACTTCCGTCGCGAGAAGTACGTTCCCAGAGGCGGCCCCGATGGCGGTGACGGCGGTCGCGGCGGTGACGTGACGCTGATCGCCGACCCGTCGCTGCGCGACCTGTCCTCGCTGCGCGGCCGGCGGGTCCTCGCCGCCGAGCGCGGCGGGAACGGCGGCGGCTCGCGCAAGCACGGCGCGGACGGCACGCCGGTCGATCTCGCGGTCCCCGTCGGGACGCAGGTGACCGGAGAGGACGGCGGGATCGTGTCCGACCTCGCGCGTGCGGGTGCGCGCGTCGTCGTGGCGCGCGGCGGCGGCGGTGGACGGGGCAACGCGCGCTTCGCGACGCCGACCCGGCAGACGCCACGCTTCGCGGAGACGGGACTGCCGGGCGAGGAGCACGCGCTCGAGCTCCGGCTGAAGCTCGTCGCCGACGCAGCGCTCGCAGGGCTCCCGAACGCGGGCAAGTCGTCGCTTCTGCGGCGCATCTCGAACGCGACGCCGAAGGTGGCCGACTATCCGTTCACGACGCTCCAGCCGGTGCTCGGCACCGTCGAGTCGCCGGACGGAGCACAGCTCACCGTCGCCGATGTCCCGGGCCTGATCGAGGGGGCGAGCGACGGCGTCGGCCTCGGCCACGCCTTCCTCGCGCACCTCGAGCGTGCACGCCTCCTCGTCCACGTGATCGACGGGTCCGAGGGCGACGCCGACATGCGCTTCGCCACGATCGACCGCGAGCTCGCGCTCTACGGCGCCGGCCTGGACGAGCGGCCCCAGGTCGTCGTCCTCAACAAGGCCGACCTCTCGCCCGATCCGGCGCAGTTCTCGGTCGACGACGCGCGCATCGTCGCCGTCCATCGGGTTTCCTGCGTGACGGGGGCGGGGATCGACGACCTGAAGCGTGCGCTCTTCGCGCTCTGCCCGGCGGCGCCGGAGCTCGGCGACGAGGAGGCCGAGCTTCCCGAGTTCCTGGACTACCGTCCCGCTCCGACCGCGCGCCGGTCGTTCCGGATCCTGCGCACCGATCGGGGGTTCCGGGTCGTCGGCGCGATCCCGGGAGACGACGAGCTCGAGGAGGCGCTCCGCGGCGCCGGCATCCGCCCCGGCGTGCTCGTCGAGATCGGCGACGAGGAGCTCGAGTGGGAATGAGCATCGGGATCTTCGGCGGCGCGTTCGACCCGCCGCACATGGGCCATGTCGAGCTCGCGCGGCGGGGGATCGAGCGATTCGACCTCGACAGGCTGCTCGTGCGCGTCGTCGAGGAGCCCGGCCACAAGGACGTCGCGACCGCGCCGCAGATCCGTCTCTTCCTCGCCGAGCTCGCGTTTGCCCCGCTCGACGAGTCAGAGGTCTCGCTCGACCCGTTCTCCCGTACGGTCGACTCGCTCGCCGCGCTGGCGCTCGACGATCCGGTCTTCCTCGTCGGAGCCGACGAGTTCGCGGCCTTCCTGGACTGGAAAGAGCCCGAGCGGGTGCTCGAGCTCGCGCGGCTGGGCGTCGCGACGCGACCCGGCGTCGACCGAGCGCGCCTCGACGCCGTCCTCGTGCAGCTCGAACGCCCCGAGCGGGTCGCGTTCTTCGAGATCGAGCTGCTGTCCGTTTCGTCCTCCGACATCCGCACGCGTCTCGCGGCCGGCGAGTCGATCGTCGGCCTCGTTCCGCCTTCCGTCGAGGCCGAGATCGCGCGCCTCCGCCTCTACGGCGCCGGGTGACGTGTGCGCTGCCCCCGGGGCTATGCTTCGTGGCAGAGAGCTTGTGTTGATTCAACACAAGCAGTGATCGACTGGACGACTGCGACCTGACCTCTCTCGAAACCGCACGACACATCGCCGCTCTCTGCGAGGAGAAGCTGGCGACGGACGTGGCAATCCTCGACATGCGGTCGGTCTGTGACTACACCGACTACTTCGTGATCGCGACCGGGAAGAACCCCCGGCTCACGAAGTCGATCCACGACGAGGTCTACGCCGTGCTCAAGCGGGACGTGAAGCTGACCCCGCGCTCGTCGAGCGGCCTCCCCGAGGCCAGCTGGATCGTCGACGACTACCTCGACGTCGTGCTCCACGTCTTCACGCCGGAGACGCGCGAGTACTACCGCCTCGAAGACCTCTGGGACGACGTCCCGAAGCTCGAGGCAGCTGCGACGGCGTAGGCGGACGCCTTTGATGCGCGAGGGCGATTGCCGGGTCGAGCATCTACAATCGAGGCGTCCGGGGCCGTAGCTCAGCTGGGAGAGCGTTTGGCTGGCAGCCAAAAGGTCAGGGGTTCGATCCCCCTCGGCTCCATGACGTGAACGACAACCCGCGGGAGACGGAGCCATGCGCCGCGACCGCCGTTCTTGGGAGCGCCGGCTCGGCCGAGTCGCAGCCGCCGTGAACGACCCATGGGCCGTATCTCGCTCGTCGGTCACACCTACCGTGCCGCGTACGTGGCTCGAGTAGCGCCGCTGGGGTCGTGGGGCGGGTGCTCGGCCCGCCCCACGAGTCCGTGATCGCCTACGCGCCGACGATCGTGATCGTGCGGAGAACCTCGGCGGTCGTCGCCGTGTTCGCCGTCACCGTGACGCGGTAGGTCTGCTTCTTCGCCACCGTGAGCTTCGCCACGCGCGGCTTCACGGTGCAGTCGAGGCCGAGCGGCGAGGCGCCCTGGCTGACCGCCACGAGCTTCGACTTCAGGTAGGCGCGGATCGTGTAGCCGACCGTCGTGCCGGTCGCGTTGTTCGCGCAGTATTCACGGAGGTAGACCGTGATCTTCGGGTTCTTCGTACCGCCGCGCACGGTCATCTTGCCGTCGACCGGACTCAACGGCCTGGCGACCCTGGCGAAGGCGGGCTGGGCCCGCTTCGGTGACGCGTCCTGGCGGTAGATCCCGCTCTGCCAGAGGCTGCCCGGCGAGTCCTGCATCACGAACCAGATGAACATCTGGACGCGCGGGTCCTTGCGGGCGAGGCCGATCGCCTGCGGGATGTAGGCGGCCTGCTGCGCCTCGGTGACGCCCTTCGGCTCACCCGGCTTCGTCTCGTTGCCGTACTCGGTGATCCAGATCGGGACGTTCTTGCGCTTGAACGCTGCATCGAGGTCCTTCTCGAACCGCGGGAAGCTCATGAGCGTCACGTTCGGGTAGCGGACGAGCTGCGTCGGCTTCTGGTTGACGGGGAACGGGTACGGGTGCTGGGCCCAGGCGTCGAACTTGACGCCCTTCATGTTCGCCGCGACACCCTTCATGAACGTCGCGGGTGCGACGGTGTCCGTGCCGGCCGCCTTCTTGTCACGCCCGTTCGAGGACGTCTCGCCGATCCCGATCTGGGCGCTGCGGTTCCCGGCCCTGATCCCGGCGATTCCCGCCTTCGCGAGCTTGGCGTAGTTCGCCGGGCTGACGATCTTGCCGCTCCCGTTGAACTGCGGCACGAGGAACGTCGCGAGGTTCGACTCGTTCCAGATCGTGAAGAAGCGCACGTACGGATAGCCGGCGTAGCGGCCCGAATAGCGTGAGGCGACCGCCTGTGCGAAGTTCTGGAAGTCCGCGATGTTGGTCGGCATCGCCTGCGGCTTCTGACCGCCGTTCGCCCAGGAGGGCGTGCCCCACAGGGTGATGAGCACCTCGGTCCCTCGCTGCTGCGCGTTCCGGACGAACTCGTCGACGTCGCCGAACTGGTAGGCGGGGTCGAAGGGGTCGGTCGCCTGAGCGGGACGCGTCGGCGCCACCTTCGTCCAGTCGACGATCGTCCGCAGGATCGTCGCGTTGTTCGCGCGCGCCCGGTCGAGAGCGTCCAGGCGCGTGCCGTCCCAGCGGAACATCGGGTCGTCGTGGAAGCCGACCCACATACGGTCGGCCGCCGCTGCGGCAGGGACGAGAACGGTGGCTGCGAGACACGCGACGACGAGCAGGCGGACGATGGAACGCACGTGGACCTCCTTGGGCGGGGACGGGACGCGGGCACGGTAGCCCGACCGCGTTATGGCGGTGTAAGGCGGTACTTCGTCTCTCGTTCGATCCCCGGCGCCGACTGCCTGCAATCCACGCGCAGGCGTGCATTCGCGCCGATTGCGTAGACTCTCGGCGCATGGTCTGGGAGATCGTCTTCATGCTCGTGCTGCTCAAGATCCCCCTGGTGTACCTCTGCATGGTGGTCTGGTGGGCGATCCGTGCCGAGCCCCGTGACGAGGAGCCCGCGACTCCCGTCCGCGTCGCCGACACCCCGGATTCCGACGCTCCCGTCCGTCGTCGGCCGACGTCGCCCCGTGGTGGCCGGCCGTACGGTCGCCGCCGTAGCACCCGGACGCCGTACCGGACGCTTTCGCGTCCGCATGCCTCGCGCGCAGAGGTCCGCTCGTGAGCTCGGTCGACGAGACACACGATGACCGGACGACTGCGGCGGACACGATCGCCGGCCTGCTCGCCGTCGGGTCGATCGTCCTCTCGGGGATCGCTATGGGCTTCGGTCTCCTGCTGCAGCTCGACGCCCACCCTGCCCGCATCGCTCCCGTGGCGATCGTCGTGGCCCTCGTCGCCGCGCGGATGAGCGCCCGCTACCAGTCGCTCGCGCTCAAGGCCGCGCTCTTCGGCGCCTTCGCGTGGGTCGTCGGCATGGTCGTCGCGATCGTGACCGACGGCCCCCTGTTCTAGCGCGACGAGTCGGCGCCGCTCCGCAGGCCGCCTCCGGCGACGCTGCTACAACACAACGAGAGATGGCATCGACGGACGTGACGGGCCCGAACGCGGCGTACGTGGCGCAACTCCTCGAGGACTACCGCGATGCACCCGCGAGCGTTCCCCCCGAGTGGCGTCGGATCTTCGAGGAGTCCGAGCACGAGCCGTCAGGGGCGACGGACGGCGCAGGCCCACCGGGTAACGGCGCGCCGCGGCGTGGCGCAACCGCTCACGCGCCGGCCGTCGAGCCGGCGGCGGCGCCCGGCGACCCGAGCCTCCTCGGCGCCGTCGCCGCGGCAATGGCGCTCGTCAAGGCGTACCGCATGCACGGCCACCTCGCCGCACGCCTCGATCCGCTCGGCTCGGAGCCGATGGGCGACCCCGCGCTCGACGAGACGAGGCTCGTTCCCTCGCTGACCCCCGAGCTCCAGGCGCGGATCCCCGCCGGCCTGCTGCGCCTCTATGTCCCCGGCGACACGTTGCTCGAGGCGCTCCCGCGACTGCGCGAGGTGTACATGGGGTCGAGCGCCTACGAGATCGAGCACATCTCGGATCACGCGGAGCGCGTCTGGCTGCGCAAGGCGATCGAGTCCGGTCGCTTCCACGTCCCGCTCGACCCCGAGCGCCGAGTTCGCCTGTTGCGGCGCCTCGCCCAGGTGGAGGGCTTCGAGCAGTACCTGCGCCGGTCGTTCCTCGGCCAGAAGCAGTTCTCGCTCGAGGGGCTCGACGTGCTCATCCCGATGCTCGACGAGGCGATCGAGCTCGGCGCCGAGGGCGGCGCGCACCAGGTCGTGGTCGGAATGGCCCACCGCGGGCGCCTGAACGCCCTGGTGCACACCGTCGGGCGCTCGTACGAGTCGATCCTGCGGGAGTTCGAGGGCGAGCGCTCGTACGACGCGCTCGTCGTCGACCCGGAGGGCGGGAGCGGCGACGTCAAGTACCACCTGCCGGCGTCCGGGACCCGTGTCACCGCCTCGGGCGAGATCGAGGTGACGATCGCGCCGAACCCGAGCCACCTCGAAGCGGTCAACCCGGTGGTGGAGGGCTGGACTCGGGCCGAGCAAACCGACCGCTCACACGGCGCGGGGCTCCACGACCCGACCGTCGCGCTCCCGATCCTCATCCACGGCGACGCCGCCTTTGCGGGGCAGGGGATCGTGGCCGAGACGCTCAACCTCCAGAGCCTCGAGGGCTACTCGACCGGCGGCACGCTGCACCTGATCACGAACAACCAGGTCGGCTTCACGACCGACCCGACCGAGAGCCGTTCGACGCGGTACTCGAGCGATCTCGCCAAGGGCTTCGACATCCCGATCGTCCACGTCAACGCCGACGACCCAGAGGCGGCGCTGTCCGCAGTCGCGCTGGCGCTCGCGTACCGCGCCGAGTTCGGGCACGACTTCGTGATCGACCTCGTCGGCTATCGCCGCTTCGGCCACAACGAGCAGGACGAGGCGGCGTACACGCAGCCGCTCATGGTCGAGCGGATCGACCACCAGCCGACGGTGCGTGAGGTGTACGCCGGCAGGCTCGTCGAGGCAGGAGTGATCGCGGCCGACGAGGTGGACGGGATCGTCGGCGAGGTGACCGCGACCCTGCGTGCGGCTCACGATCGGCTGCGCGCCTCCATCGCCGAGCCGCCGGTGCCGCCGCCCGAGCCGCCGGCGACGACGGGCACGGCCGACGTCGTGGAGACGGCGATCCCGGCCGAGCGCCTGCGCACGCTCAACGAGCAGCTGCTCCAGGTGCCGTCCGGCTTCACGGTGAACCCGAAGCTCGCCCGCCAGCTCGAGCGTCGCCGCGACGCCGTCGAGGCAGGAGGGATCGACTGGGGGCAGGCCGAGGCGCTCGCGTTTGCGTCGCTCCTCGAGGACGGCATCCCGATCCGTCTCTCCGGCCAGGACACGGAGCGCGGGACGTTCTCGCACCGCCATCTCGTCCTTCACGACCCGGGAACCGGAGAGACAGCGACCCCGATCCAGGCCCTGCCCGGCGCGAACGCCTCGTTCGAGGTCTACAACTCGCCGCTCTCGGAGTACGCGGCGCTCGGGTTCGAGTACGGCTACTCCGTCTCGGCGCCGGATGCGCTCGTGCTCTGGGAGGCGCAGTTCGGGGACTTCGTAAACGGCGCCCAGATCGTGATCGACCAGTTCATGGTCGCGGGGCGGTCGAAGTGGAACCAGACCTCGCGGCTGACGCTTCTCCTCCCGCACGGGTACGAGGGCAACGGGCCCGAGCACTCGAGCGCGCGCCTCGAGCGATTCCTCCAGCAGGGCGCGCAGGACAACATCCGCGTGTGCAACTGCACGACCGCGGGCCAGTTCTTCCACCTCCTCCGTCGCCAGGCGCTCGACGCCGTCGCCCGGCCGCTCGTCGTGATGACGCCGAAGGGCCTGCTCCGGCTGAAGCAGGCGTCGTCGAGGCTCGAGGATCTCTTCGCAGGGGCGTTCGAGGCCGTGCTCGACGACCCGCGCGCGAGCCACGACGAGGTCGAGCGCCTCGTGCTCTGCTCGGGGAAGCTCTACTACGACATCGCCGGGCACGACCTGCACGAGGAGGCGCGCAACGTCGCCGTCGCACGGCTCGAGCAGCTCTACCCGTTCCCGATCGAGGCGGTCGAGGCATTGCTGGGGCGGTATCCGCGACTCCGCGAGGTCGTCTGGGCGCAGGAGGAGCCGCAGAACATGGGCCCGTGGCGCTCGATCAGGCACCGGCTCGAGGAAGCCGTGCGCGCGAGCAGTGCCGAGAACCTCCAGTACGTCGGGCGTACCTGGAAGGCGAGCCCGAGCGAGGGGTACCCAACCGCGCACCAGGTCGAGCAGGACCGCATCGTCCGCACGGCGCTCGGTCCGTCGTAGGTACGCGGCTACACTGAGGCGTGGCCCGTGACCCTTCGGAGCGTCGTAACGGAGAACGAATGGCAGTCGAAACCAGCATCCCGGAGAACCCCTTCACGACCGACGAGAGCGCCGAGGACGACCCGTCGTCCCTCTCGCGCGCGATCCAGGAGCACCTCGACCTGAAGCAGAAAAATGCCGCGCTCGACGGCAACATGCCGCTCGATCGGTACGAGATCGAGGACCCCTTCGAGAACCACCCGCTCTTCAAGTCGGAGGAGCAGGCCCGCCTCGAGGAGACGCTCGACGGCGTGACGGCTCCGGAGCCGAGCCAGCCTCTCCCGTGGCCCGGCGAGGACGAGACCGTCGAGGGCGCCGCGCTCGACGACGGCCTCTGGGGCCGCTCGCGCGACTTCGACTGGGGCGAGTAGCACCCGTCACACGCGGGGGTCGATCCCGCTATCGTCGCGCGCGATGACGCCCGACGAGCGCCTCGACCGCTTCGCCGACCTCGTCGTCCGGGTCGGCGCGAACGTCCAGCCCGGCCAGGAGGTCGTCCTCATCTACCTGGTGGAGCACACGCCCATCGCGCGCGCCGTCGTGCGCGCGGCGCTCAGGGCGGGCGCCCCGCGCGTGCACCCCTTCATCTCCGACCTCCACCTGCGCAAGGCCGCGATCGAGCACGGACCCGAGGCCGAGCTCGGGCGGACGCCCGAGTACCTCCTCGACTGGATCCGCACCTGGGGGGACACCCGGCCGGCGCTGATCTCCCTCACCGGCGATCCGGAACCGACGCTCTTCGACGGGCTCGACCCCGAGCTCGTCGCGAAGGCGGAGGCGCGCGACGTCCGGATGATCTACCTGCCCTTCGTCATGGGCCGGAAGCTGAACTGGGTGATCGTGCCCGCGCCGAACCCCGGCTGGGCCGAGGCCGTCCTCGGCGAGCCGGACGTCGAGCGGCTCTGGGATGCCGTCGCCACGACGATGCGACTCGACGAGGATGACCCCGTCGAGGCATGGCGCACGCACGCCGCGATGCTCCAGGGGCGTGCAGATGCGCTCAACGCCGCGCATTTCGACGCGATCCGCTTCCGCGGGCCTGGCACCGACCTCGTCGTCGGCCTGCTCGAGGGCTCGCGCTGGATGTGCGCGACGTTCCAGACGGAGACCGGAATCGAGCACCTGCCGAACATCCCGACGGAAGAGGTGTTCACGACGCCGGACTGGCGCAGGACCGAGGGCGTCGTCCGATCGACCTATCCCCTCGTCGTGCCCGGGATCGGCAAGCGGGTCGAGGGGCTCGAGCTGCGGTTCGAGCAAGGCGGGGTCGTGGACGTGCAGGCGGCGGGCGACGGCGCCGACGTGATCCGCGCCCAGATCGCGAGCGACGACCGGGCGCCGTTCCTCGGCGAGATCGCGCTCGTGGACGGCTCCTCACGCGTCCGGCAGACGGGGCTCGTCTTCGAGAACACGCTCTTCGACGAGAACGCGAGCTGCCACGTCGCCTACGGGAGCGGCCTTCCCTTCGCCGTCGACGGCGCCGAAGGCCTCGGTACGGATGACCTGATCGAGCTGGGGGTCAACGTCGCCGGGCTCCACACGGACTTCATGATCGGCGGCCCCGAGGTCGAGGTCGACGGGCTGGCCGCGGACGGCGCGGCCACGCCGATTCTCCGCGACAACACCTGGGTGCTCGCGCCGTAGGCTTGCCTACGCGACCCGGCGGGCGGCGACGCCCTGCAGGGTCGTGGCGAGGCGGCGGAACGGCCCGTCGGTCGCGATCAGGTCGTCGTACGTGCCGCGCTGGGTGATGCGGCCGCGCTCCATGACGAGGATCTCATCGGCTCGGCGTACGGTCGTCAGGCGGTGGGCGATGATGATCGACGTTCGGCCGCGCAGCAGCGTGTCGAACGCGCGCTCGATGAGCACCTCGGTGGGGCGGTCGATGTTCGACGTCGCCTCGTCGAGGATGAGGATCCGCGGGTCGGCGACGAGCGCCCGCGCGATCGAGATCAGCTGCCGCTCGCCGGCCGAGAGCCCGGCGCCGCCCTCGCGGACGACGTGGTCGAGTCCTTCCTCGAAGCGTGCCGCGACGCGGTCGACCCCGATCGCGTGGGCGGCAGCCACGACCTCCTCGTCGGTCGCGTCGGGCCGGGCGAAGCGGATGTTGTCGGCGATCGTGCCGCTGAACAGGAACGGATCCTGCAGGACGACGCCGAGCTGCCGCCGGTACGAGCGGAGCCGGACGTCCCGCAGGTCGGTGCCGTCGACGCGCAAGGCGCCCTCGGCGGGGTCGTAGAAGCGCGCCACGAGCTTCGCGGTCGTCGACTTGCCGCCGCCCGACTCGCCGACGAGCGCGATGCAGCCGCCCGCCGGAATCTCGAGCTCGAGCCCGTGGATCACCGGCTCGGCGCCGTAGGCGAAGACCACGCGGTCGAGGTCGAGCCGTCCTTCGATGCGGCCGAGGTCGCGCGCGCCGGGCTTGTCGACGATGTCGTGCTCGGCATCGAGCACCGTCGAGATCTTCCCCATCGCCGCGGTCGCGGCCTGCACCTGGCCGTAGAGCTCGGAGAGCTCCTGAAGGGGCTGGAAGACAAGAGACAGCATCCCGACGGCGGCGATCAGCGTCCCGATCTCGAGGCTGCCGCCGTC
>DASUZN010000084.1:0-2460 GCA_036376855.1 Gaiella sp.
GATCTGGATGATCCATCCGGACGGGTCCGGCCGGCACAAGCTGACCGATCTCCGGGGCGCGGCATACGCGCCCGCGTGGTCGCCCGACTCCGACACGATCGCCTTCTCGGGCCGGACGGGGACGAAGCCGTTCCAGCTCTACACGATCGGTGTGGACGCGAAGGGCCTCCGCCGGGTCACGCAGGCGAGCGAGGATGCGTTCGAGCCGGCCTGGTCGCCCGACGGACAGACGATCGCGTACTCCCGCGCGGGTTCGATCGTGACGGTCGACGCCGCCGGCGGTGCGAACGTGTCCGTGCTCACCGATCCGAACGGCAACGACTCGAGCCCCGACTGGAACCCGCATCCCGCCGAAGGAGAGGAGCAGAGCTGATGGCGACCGTCGTGCTGGTGGGAACGCTCGACACGAAAGGGCGGGAGTATGCGTACCTCGCCGACCGGGTGCGCGAGCACGGCGTCGACGTCGTCCTCGTCGACGCGGGCATTGTCGGTGAGCCGCTCGCGACGCCGGACGTGACCCGCGAGGAGGTGGCAGCGGCCGTCGGCGCCGACGTGGTCGCGCTCGCCGCGGCCGGCGACCGCGGCGCCGCCGTCGAGACGATGTCGCGCGGCGCCGCCGAGATCGTGAAGCGGCTCCACGCGGAGGGGCGGCTCGACGCGGTCGGCGGGCTCGGCGGGTCCGGTGGCTCGGCGCTCGTCACGTACGCGATGCGGCAGTTGCCGATCGGCGTCCCGAAGCTCATGGTCTCGACCGTCGCGTCCGGCGACACCGGCCCGTACGTCGGCTCGGTCGACGTGACGATGATGTACTCGGTCGTCGACATCGCCGGCATCAACGAGGTGTCGGCGCGGATCATGGCGAACGCGGCAGGCGCGCTCGCGGGCATGGCCGGCGCGACCGTGCCGCCGCTCGGCGAGAAGCGGCCGATCGTCGTCGCCTCGATGTTCGGCGTGACCACGGCCGCCGTGACCGTCGCGCGCGAGCGGCTCGAGGAGCTCGGATACGAGGTGCTCGTCTTCCACCAGACCGGCGCGGGCGGCGGGTCGATGGAGAAGCTGCTCGAGGCCGGATTCGCCGTCGGCTCGCTGGACGTCACGACGACCGAGTTCTGCGACCAGGTCGCCGGGGGCGTGCTCGCGGCCGTCCCGGAGCGGCTCGAGTCGGCGGGGAAGGCGGGCATCCCGCAGGTCGTCTCGCTCGGCGCGCTCGACATGGTCAACTTCGGCCCGATGGACTCGGTGCCGGAGCGCTACCGCGACCGGAACCTCTACGTCCACAACCCGACCATCACCCTGATGCGGACGACGCCCGACGAGTCCCGCGAGATCGCGCGCATCGTCGCCGGGAAGCTCAACGCCGCGGAAAGCCCGACCGTCCTCTATGTCCCGCTGCGCGGCGTCTCCGCGATCGCGACGGAGGGCCAGGTCTTCCACGACGCGGAGGCGGACGAGGCGCTCTTCTCGACGCTGCGAGAGCTCGTCGACACGTCGAGGGTCGAGGTGCACGAGCTCGACCTGGACGTGAACGCACCGGAGTTCGCGCTCGCGATGGCGAACCGTCTGCACGAGCTGATCGGAGCGCAGCCCTGATGGCCCAAACGGACATCTTGACGAGAACCGGTGTCAGACACCGTTTTCTGTCAAGGGCAGACCTGTGCCGACTTCGTGTCGATCGCTCCACAGCTCAATCGCTCGACGGGAACACGGGCCACCGGTGGAAGGAGTGCTGCGATGACGAGAGGTGAAGCGCTGGCGCGGCTCCGCGCGCAGATCGACGCCGGCAAGCCGATCATCGGCGCGGGCGCGGGCACCGGCCTGTCCGCCAAGTGCGCCGAGGCGGGCGGCACCGACCTGATCATCATCTACAACTCCGGCCGCTACCGGATGGCCGGTCGCGGGTCGCTCTCGGGCCTGCTGCCCTACGGCGACGCGAACGCGATCGTCGTCGACATGGCGAGCGAGGTGCTCCCGATCGTGGAGCAGACCCCGGTGCTCGCGGGCGTCTGCGGCACCGACCCGTTTCGCCTGATGGACGTCTTCCTCGACGAGATCCGGCGGATCGGCTTCAGCGGCGTCCAGAACTTCCCGACGGTCGGTCTCTTCGACGGCACGTTCCGGCAGAACCTCGAGGAGACCGGCATGGGTTACGGGCTCGAGGTCGAGATGATCCGCATCGCGCACGAGAAGGACATGCTCACCGCGCCGTACGTCTTCACGGTCGACGAGGCCGTCGCGATGGCGGAGGCAGGCGCGGACGTGCTCGTCCCGCACATGGGTCTCACGACCGGCGGCGCGATCGGCGCGGAGACGGCGAAGACCCTCGACGACTGCGTGCCGCTGATCCAGGCGATGCACGACGCCGCGAGGGAGGTCAACCCGGACGTCATCGTCCTCTGCCACGGCGGCCCGATCGCCGAGCCGGACGACGCCGCGTACGTGCTCGCGCGGACAGAGGGTGTC
>DASUZN010000085.1:0-5075 GCA_036376855.1 Gaiella sp.
TCTGCACTGGGCAGTACGCCTGGTGCAGCGGGGCTGCCCGAGCGCGACCGCTGCGCGGATCGCGCTGTAGGCGCCCTGCACGACGCGTCCGCGCCGTCTCGGGGGAGCGGCGCGGACGCATCCGCCTCGCCGGCCGATGAGTTCCCGGCCTGCGGCCGGTCGGAAACACGAGACTGGTCACAGCCCGACGAGAGGAGCGCCGCCATGCCGAAGATCACCCCGTGCCTGTGGTTCGACACCCAGGGAGAGGAGGCGGCGCGGTTCTACACGTCCGTCTTTCCCAACTCCCGGATTCTCGACGTCGCTCGTTACGGCGAGGCGGGGCCGCGCGACGCAGGCAACGTCATGGCCGTGCGTTTCGAGCTCGACGGCCAGGAGTTCGTCGCGCTGAACGGCGGGCCGGAGTTCACGTTCGACGAGGCGATCTCGTTCCAGATCGACTGCGCGGACCAGGACGAGGTCGACCGCTACTCGGAGGCGCTGACCGATGGCGGCGAGCAGGGACCGTGCGGCTGGGTGAAGGACCGCTTCGGGCTCTCGTGGCAAGTTGTCCCGGCGCGGCTGTTGGAGCTGATCGGTGACCGGGACGAGGCGAAGGCTCAGCGCGCGATGGCCGCGATGCTCGAGATGCGGAAGATCGACATCGCTGCGGTGGAGGCGGCTGCCAACGCTACCCCGGCAAGCGGCATGCCCGCCGCGTGACCCGAAGGGCGGGCCGCGCCCGCGGTCCCGCGTAAGGGGCGTCGGAGAGAGGCCCGATACTCATGGCATGCGCCTGCGCTCCGACGGCACCCTCCGGCTCTCGCCCTCCGACCTCTCGTCGCACCTCGCGTGCCCGCACCTGACGACGCTCTCGCTCGAGGTCGTCCGCGGGGAGCGCGAGCGGCCGCACGTCGACGACACGCACGTCGACCTGATCTTCCGGAAGGGTCGCGAGCACGAGGCGGCGTACCTCGAGCGGCTCGAGCGGGAGGGCCGCTCGATCGCCCGGATCCCGACCTACGACGACGAGGATTTCGATGCCGATGTGGCGCGGCGGCTCACCGAGGAGGCCGTGCGGGAGCGGACTGCGGACGTCGTGTACCAGCCGTACCTCGAAAGCGAGGACGGGCGCTGGCACGGGTTCGCCGACTTCCTCGAGAAGACGCCCGGTGAAACCTACGAGCCGGTCGACACGAAGCTCGCGCGGTCGGCCAAGCCGGCGCACGTCCTGCAGCTCCTCTTCTACGCGGAGGTCGTCGAACGACTGCAGGGCGCGCCCGTCGAGCGCGTGCACGTCGAGAACGGCCGCGGCGAGCGGGAGAGCTTTCGGGTCGCCGAGCTCCATGCCTACTACCGCCGCGTGCGCGGGCGGTTCCTCTCGTCGCTCGAGCGGAGCGACGAGACCTACCCGTGGCCCTGCGGGCACTGCGGCATCTGCGACTTCCGGAACGTCTGCCGCGCGCAGCTCGAGGCAGACGACCATCTCGTGGTCGTCGCGGGGATGCGCCGCGGCTGGGCGGAGAAGCTCATGGACGACGGCGTCGAGACGCTCGCGAAGCTGGGCTCGCTCGCAGCGTCGGACAACGGCTCGTCGCACGGCCTGCGGCCGGAGAGCTTCGAGAAGGTGCGCCACCAGGCCGAGCTTCAGCTCCGCGGTCGCGAGACGGGGACGCATCTCTACGAGCTCCTGGACGACGAGGAGGAGCGCGGCTTTCGCCTCCTGCCCGAGCCGGACGCCGGCGACGTCTGGCTCGACCTCGAGGGACATCCCTTCTACGAGACCGCGCGCGGGCTCGAGTTTCTCTTCGGCTTCTGCTACCGCGACGAGACGGGGGAGGTGCGCTACCAGGCGCTCTGGGCGCGCGACCGGGAGGGTGAGCGCGCGGTGTTCGAGCGGTTCGTGGACTGGGTCGTCGCGCGACGCCTGCGCTACCCGCGGCTCCACGTCTACCACTACGCCGCCTACGAGCGCACGGCGCTCACGCGGCTCATGGGCGAGCACGGGACACGCGAGCGGGAGGTCGACGACTTCCTGCGCCAGGAGGTGCTCGTCGACCTCTACAGGATCGTGCGCCAGTCGCTCCGCGCCTCCACGTCGAGCTACTCGATCAAGGCGATCGAGGCGCTCTACGGGTTCGAGCGCTCCGCCGAGGTGAAGGGCGGCGACGACGCCGTCGTCTCCTTCGAGACCTGGCTCGAGACCGGCGACGAGTCGCTCCTCGGAGAGGTCGAGCGCTACAACGAAGAAGACTGCCGCTCGACCTTCGAGCTGCACGAGTGGCTCCTCTCGATCCGACCGGCCGAACGGCCGTGGCGTGCCCCGCCCGACGAGCGCCCGCCGAGCGAGGAAGCGGTGGTGCGCGACGCAGAGCGGGCCGCGCTCCGCGAGCGGCTGCTCGCCGGCATGGAGGAAGGCGAGCCGCGGCGTCTGCTCGGGCACCTCGTCGAGTACCACCAGCGTGAGGCGCGCCCGCAGTGGTGGGCGTGGTTCCGCTGGCCGCAGCTCGACGAGGACGAGCTGGTCGCCGACCGCACGGCCCTCGGCGGGCTCAGCTGGGACCGGCAGCCGCCCGAGGTCGACGGCCGAAGCTTCGCGTACCGGATGGCGTTCCGGGCACAGGAGCACAAGATCTCTGGCGAGGGGTTCGACCCGGTGACGCGGCAGCGGTTCCGCACGCGGGTGGACGACGACACCGGAGTCGTGACGGTTCTGCGCGGAGTCGACAAGGCGGACGAGCCGCTGCCGACGGCCCTGACGCCGGGCCGACCGCTCGGCGACGGCGTCAAGCGCGACGCGCTGATGCGATTCGCGCGCGGGTACGCCGACGGAAAGGGCGACTATCCCGCGCTCACCGCGGTCCTCGAGCAGCGCACGCCAGACGTGCGACTCGACCTCGATCCCGTCGGAGCGGTGCGCTCTCTCGGGGAGAGCTACCTCTTCGTGCAAGGGCCGCCCGGGTCAGGGAAGACCTGGCAGGGCGCCAGAATGGCGATCGCGCTCATGCGGGAGGGAAAGCGCGTCGGCGTCACGTCGCTCAGCCACAAGGCGATCCACAACTTCCTGCGGGCGGTGCAGCACGAGGCCGACCGGCAGGGCTACGCGTTCTCCGGTGCGAAGCGGGGTGACCCGGAGACCGAGACCGCGTTCGAGAGCCGGTGCATCGTTACCTCGACCGACACGGACGTCTGCGCCGACCCGTCGTTCCAGCTCGTCGCGGGTACGGCGTGGGCGTTCTCCCGGGAGGCGGTCGACATCCATGCGGCGCAGCGTCCGCTCGACGTGCTCTTCGTCGACGAGGCGGGGCAGTTGGCGCTCGCCGACGTGCTCGCGGTCGGAACGGCGGCGCGGTCGCTCGTCCTGCTCGGCGACCCGAACCAGCTGCCGCAGGTCTCGCAGGGCTCACATCCGGAGGGCTCGGGACGCTCGGTGCTCGAGCACCTCCTCGGCGATCACGAGACGGTGCCCCCGGACCGTGGGCTCTTCCTCGAGAAGACCTGGCGGCTCCGGCCCGAGCTCTGCGCGTTCACGTCGGACGCGTACTACGAGGGCCGGCTCGACCACGCGCCCGTGACCGAGCGCCGCAGCCTCGCGCAGGGCAACGGCGCGCGCTGGATCCCGGTCGAGCACGAGGGACACGGCCAGTCGTCCGACGAGGAGGCCGGCGCGATCGCCGTCGCGGTCGAGGGTCTGCTGGGGACGCCGTTCACCGACGAGGACGGCGTGACACGGCCGCTCGGGGGAGAGGACGTCCTCGTGGTCGCGCCCTACAACGCGCAGGTGCGGCTGCTGCGTGCCCGCCTGCCCGACTCGGTCGCCGTCGGCACGGTCGACAAGTTCCAGGGGCAGCAGGCTCCCGTCGTCTTCGTCTCGATGGCGAGCTCGACGAGCGACGAGGCGCCCCGCGGGATCGGCTTCGCGTTCGACCCGAACCGGTTCAACGTCGCGACGTCACGGGCGCAATGCCGCGCGACGCTCGTGTGCACGCCCGCGCTCCTCGACGCCGATTGCGCGACCGTCGCGCAGATGCGGCTCGTCAGCGCCGTCTGCCGGTTCGTGGAGCTCGCGCGTCCTCCGACGTAAGGGTGAGCATGCCCGAAGCCTGATTCCCCTGCATGCAGGGTGTTTTCACGAGGCTCGCCGTCCGATGCCGACGACATGCTCCTCCCGTGGTCGGCCCGCAGCGAGCCCTCGCCGTCGTTCCCCGCCCCGCGGGGCTCCCCGGCAGCGTGCGATTGCGCACCGAGGTGGCGCCACCGGCCGCGTACGCGGTGGTCGACGTGGAGACGACGGGGACGAGCGTCGAGGCCGACGAGATCGTCTCGATCGCCGTCGTCCGCCTCGATGCCGAAGGCCGCGAGCTCGACCGCTTCGCGAGCCTCGTCCGCCCGGCAGGCCCGATCCCGGTCGAGGCGACAGCCGTGCACGGGATCGACGACGCGGCGGTTCAGGGCGGGCCGACCTTCGCCGAGCTCGCCTCCGGACTTCTCACGGTGCTCGACGCTGCGGTCTTCGTCGCACACAACGCGGGCTTCGACCTGCCGCTCGTGCAGCACGCGTTCGCGCGCGCCGGGATCCGCTACCGCCCCGCCGGCGTCGCGTGCACTCTCGACGCCTTCCGGCTGCTCGAGCCGACCGAGCGGAGCCACCGGCTCGAGTCGCTCTGCGAGCGCCACGGGATCGTGCTCGACGACGCGCACGACGCTCGCGGCGATGCGCTCGCGACCGTCGAACTGCTCCAGCTCCTGCTCGACCAGGGCATCGCTCCGGAGACCGTCGAGCTGGACGACCGCGCGTACATGCGCGCCCGCTCGCGCGGCGACACGCGGCCCGCGTCCGAGCCGCAGATCCGGCGGGTCTTCGCGCTCGCCCGCGAGGCGGGGATCGTCGATCGCGAAGGGGTCGCGGCGCTCGTGGCACGAGTGGCCGGCGGTGTGGAGATCGACGCGCTGACCCACGAGCAGGTGCAGGACGTCTACGACGAGCTCGAGCGGCTGCGCTCGGAGCTCCCGGAGGAGCGCGTGGCCTAGGAGGGCTTCGCCGCCATCGCCCAGACCGCGACGATCCAGGCGACGAGCGCGATCGCGGCGATGAT
>DASUZN010000086.1:0-2961 GCA_036376855.1 Gaiella sp.
CGCCGGGGCACCGGGCATCGTGATCGCGGCCGGGGCGTATCTCGACGAGGACCTGCTGCTCGCGGGGGCGGAGCTCGTGTGGCGGGCGGGCGCGCACGGGGCGGAGAAGGGCGCCGGGATCTGTCACGGGACCGCCGG
This sequence comes from Gaiella sp., assembly GCA_036376855.1. Lineage (GTDB taxonomy): Bacteria > Actinomycetota > Thermoleophilia > Gaiellales > Gaiellaceae > Gaiella. The sequence continues at coordinate 139 of DASUZN010000086.1, forward strand.
CAACGGCTATGCGCTGCTGCGCACGTTCGAACGCACGGGAGACGAGCGCTGGCTCGAACGAGGGAGGCGGTTCGCGATGCATGCGCTCGAGCAGGTCGAGCGCCGCGAGGGCCGCTTCTCGCTCTGGACGGGAGACCTCGGAGTCGCGCTGTTCGCCTCGGACTGCCTCGACGCGCGCGCCCGCTATCCGGTTCTCGAGACCTGGGCGTGACGCCCTCGTATGCTCCGCCCATGAGTCAGGATGCCTCGGTCACCCCGCCGTCACGCTTCAGCCGCGGGCTCCGCGCAGCGGCCCTCGTCGTCCGCACGGCGCTCGAGCGCTGCCGGCCCAGAACCGGAGGAACGCCTTGACCTACGTGCCCGCCGCCGACCGCTACGGAGCGATGCGCTACCGGCGCAGCGGCCGCAGCGGGCTCGACCTGCCGCTCGTCTCGCTGGGGCTCTGGCACAACTTCGGCGGCGTCGACCCGCTGGAGCGAAGCCGAGCGATCGTCCGCCGCGCGTTCGACCTCGGGATCACGCATTTCGACCTCGCGAACAACTACGGCCCGCCGTACGGGTCGGCGGAGGAGACGTTCGGGAAGCTTCTGCGTGACGACCTGCGTCCGTACCGCGACGAGCTCGTCGTCTCGACGAAGGCGGGCTACGACATGTGGCCCGGCCCGTACGGGGAGTGGGGGTCGCGCAAGTACCTGCTCGCGAGCCTCGACCAGAGCCTGCGGCGCATGGGGCTCGACTACGTGGACATCTTCTACTCGCACCGGTTCGACCCGTCGACGCCGCTCGAGGAGACGATGGGCGCGCTCGACAGCGCGGTGCGTCGGGGGAAAGCGCTCTACGCGGGCATCTCCTCCTACACGGCGGAGCAGACGCGGGAGGCCGTGCGGATCATGCGCGGGCTCGGGACGCCGATCCTCATCCACCAGCCGTCGTACTCGCTGATCAACCGCTGGATCGAGGGCGAGCTGCTCGACGTGCTCGGGGAGGAAGGCATCGGCTGCATCGCCTTCTCGCCGCTCGGCCAGGGACTGCTCACCGACAAGTACCTCGACGGGATCCCGGAGGGCTCGCGTGCAAGCCGCGAGACGAGCCTTTCTCCGGATCAGCTCGACGAGTCGACGCTCGCAAAGGTGCGCGCAATGAACGCGATCGCGGCCGGGCGAGGTCAGTCGCTCGCCCAGCTCGCGCTCGCATGGGTGCTCCGCGACGCGCGCGTCACGTCTGCGCTGATCGGGGCGTCGAGTGTGGCGCAGCTCGAGGCGAACGTCGCCGCGCTCGACGCGCTCTCGTTCTCCGACGACGAGCTCGCAGAGCTCGACCGCCACGCCACCGAGAGCGACATCAACATCTGGCTTCCCGCGACCGAGCGGTAGCCGCGTCCGCGAGGTCGACGACGGCCGTGCCCGCGTCAGGGCCGGCCGCAAAGCCTTCAAAAACTTGACCGCGCAACTACCTGGGGTGTATAGTTGCTATAGCAAGTTTCGAGAGGAAGGACGCACGATGCAATTCGACGGCATCCACCACATCACGGCGATCACGGGCGACGCCCCGCGGAACGTGGACTTCTACACGCGCGTCCTCGGGCTGCGGCTGACCGCAAAGTCGGTCAACCAGGACGATCCGAGCGTGTATCACCTCTTCTACGGGGACGAGGTCGGAAGCCCCGGCGCCGACCTCACCTTCTTCGAGTATCCCGGGGCGCTGCCGGGGAAGGCAGGCGCCGGGATGGCCTACCGCGTCGTCTGGCGCATCGGCTCTGCGGAGGCGCTCGCCTTCTGGGCCGACCGGCTCGCGGCCGAAGGCGTCACCGTGGAGCGCGGTGAAAGCTCGCTCCTGTTCGCCGACTTCGAGGGCCTCGAGCACGAGCTCGTCGTCGACGAGAGCGGCGACCCGCCGCTCGTCGCGCACCATCCCGAGATCCCGGCAGAGCTTGCGCTGCATGGATTCGAGGGCGTCCGCGCGTACAGCTACCGGCCGCAGTCGACCGCGGCCCTGCTCGAGCGCCTGATGAACGCCGAGCCACAGGACGGCGACCGCTGGGAGCTGCGCGGCGACGCCCGCCGCGGCTGGATCGCGCTCGACCCGATCCCGGACGAGCCCGCGAGGCAGAGCGCCGGCACGATCCACCACGTCGCCTGGAACACGACCGAGGCCGAGCACGGCCGCTGGCTCGAGGTGCTGCAGGAGGCGGGCATCCCGAACAGCGGCCTTGTCGACCGCCACTACTTCCGCTCGATCTACTTCCGGGAGCCGGGCGGCATCCTGTTCGAGCTCGCAACCGCGGAGCCCGGATTCACCGTCGACGGCCCTGTCGAGGAGCTCGGGACGAGGATCATCCTCCCGCCCTGGCTCGAGCAGCAGCGGTCCGCGATCGAGGCGCGCCTCACGCCGCTTCCCGACCCGCGGGCCGACTGGGCGCCCGTGACCGGCTGATGGCCCAGGAAGCGGGCAGCTGCGCGTACGTGCTCGGCACGGACGGTCTCCGGCAGTGGCGCGAGCCCCATGCCGGCGCGTGGCTCGGGCTGCTCCAGGCGCACCGGCAGCTGACCCGTGAGCTCGAGTCGCGGCTGGAGGCACGGTTCGGCCTCTCGCTGAGCGGGCTCGAGCTGCTCGGGAGGCTCGCCGCGGCGCCCGGCCGGCGGCTGCGCCTCTCGGCGCTGGCAGGCGCCACCGGGCTGACTCTGAGCCGGATCTCGCGGATCGTGGACGCCTTCGAGGAGCGGGGCTTCGTCGAACGGCAGACGTGCGCGGAGGACGGCCGGGCGACGAACGCCTGGCTCACCGACAGCGGGCTCGAGCTGGTGCGCGACGCACAGGCCGCGC
>DASUZN010000087.1:0-8953 GCA_036376855.1 Gaiella sp.
GACGTCGAGAACTACCCGGGCTACGCCGACGGCGTCATGGGCCCGGCGATGATGCAGGACTTCCGCCGACAGGCGGAGCGGTTCGGCGCAGAGTTCGTCACCGACGACGTCACGCGCGTCGACTTCTCGGAGCGGCCGTTCCGCATCTGGGTCGGCGACGACGAGTACCGGGCGGATTCCGTGATCGTCGCGACCGGCGCGAGCGCGCGTCAACTCGGGCTCGACTCGGAGCGCGTGCTGCAGGGCCGTGGCGTCTCGTACTGCGCCACCTGCGACGCCGCGTTCTTCCGCGACAAGGTCGTGGTCGTCGTCGGCGGCGGCGACTCTGCCATGGAGGAGGCGCTCTTCATCTCCCGCTTCGCGCGCAAGGTGATCCTCGCCCATCGCCGCGAGGAGTTTCGCGCCTCGCCGATCATGGTCGACCGCGCACGATCGAGCCAGAAGATCGAGTTCTTGCTCAACAAGGTCGTCGAAGAGGTGCTCGGCGACGGCAAGGTGACGGGCATCAGGCTGACGGACACCGTGACCGGCGAGGAGTCCGTCGTGGAGACGGACGGCGTCTTCGTGGCGATCGGCCACGACCCGAACACGGCGCTCTTCCTCGACCAGCTCGACCACGAGCCCGACAGCGGCTACCTGGTGACGCGCGGGAAGTCGACGGAGACGAACGTCCCCGGCGTGTTCGCGGCAGGAGACGTGCAGGACCACGTCTACCGTCAGGCGGTCACCGCCGCGGGCTCGGGCTGCGCAGCCGCGCTCGACGCCGAGCGGTGGCTCAGCGAGCAGCGGCACGCGGCGTTGTCCGCCGTCAGCACCTAAGAGCCTCCGGTCCGCCGGATCGGCACCGGCCGACGCGGTCGCTAGCCTCGCATCGCGGTGGGGGTGCACTGGACCGACCTCGTCGACCCGAGCCGAGAGGAGATCCTCCAGGCGGTCGCCGCTCGGATCGACCCCGACGCGATCGAGCTTCTCGCCGAGCCCGCGGGCGACGGCCGAGCCGTGCGACCGTTCCTCGAAGGGCACGGGAGCTACGTGCTCGCCATCCTCACACACCCCGTGGCGCGTCCGGGTGAGGCGCGCGTCGAATACCTCGAGCTCGACGTGATCGCGACGCCGACCGCGGTCGTCACCGTCCGGAAAACCGGCCCCCGCGGCGACATCGCGCCCACCGACGGCATTGCCGCGCGTGTCGAGGCGGACGCACCCTGCGGCGGTGTGTTCCACGGCGCGATCGACGACACGGCCGATGCGTTCCTCGAGCTCGTCGACGGGTTGTACGAGACGATCGACGACCTCGAGAACGACATCGAGCAGCTGTCCGGATCACATGTGCGGCGGCGGATCGCCGTCCTTCGGAACGAGCTCCTCCTCGCACGCCGGGCTGCGAGCGCGACACGGGGTATCGCGCGGCGGATCGTCGACGGGAGGGTCGACGTCGGGAAGTCCGAGCTGTTCCCGCCGGAAATCGAGGTGCGCTTCGTCGACACGTACGAGACCCTCGTCCGGGTCACGGAGGAGCTCGACGTCGCCCGCGACCTGCTCGGAGGCGTCCGCGACTACTACCAGGCCAAGATCGCCGAGCAGCAGAACGAGGTCGCCAAGAAGCTGACCGTGATCGCCTCGCTGGTGCTCGTCCCGAGCTTCATCGTCGGCTTCTTCGGGCAGAACTTCGCCGGCGAGTTTCGCGCCTGGTACTGGGGGATCGGCGTCTCGGTGGGGCTGATCCTCGGGACGACGATCGTCCAGCTCGCCCTGTTCCGCTGGCGCCGCTGGCTCTGAGGCTCGATCGCGGCCGAAATCCACGCGCAAGCACCTCCGACGCCGCCGCTACCCTCGGTCGGGGTGAGCGCTCCGGCCCACACCCCGTCGTCGACCGGCGAACCCGTTGCCGTGGATGCGCGTGCGACGGCCGTGCTCGACCGCGCGCTGCCGTACCTCGGCCCCGGTCTTGCGCTCGTGCTCGGCCTCGTCGCACTCGGCCACCGTTCCCTCGACACGGACGAGGCCTCGACGGTGGTCGCCGCGCAGGGCTCCTTCTCCGATGTCGTCGAACGCGCGCTGTCCGACGACCCTGCCCGCGCGGGGTACATGGTGCTGCTCCGCCCCGTCGTGGCATGGAACGACGGGGAGCTGTGGGTGCGGTTGCCGTCGGTGATCGCCGCCGTGATCGCAGCGATCGCCGCCTACCGCCTGGGGCGCCGTCTGGCCGGACGGTATGCGGGCGCCGCCGCCTCTCTCGTCCTCGCATCGTCCCTCGGCGCCGTGTTGCTCTCGCGGACGGTCGGGCCGCTCGCGCTCGCGCTCGCCGCGATGCTCCTCTCGAGCGCGCTCTTCGCGCGCGCTGTCGACCGCGGCAACGTCGTCTGGTGGGCCGTGTACGCGGTCAGCGCTGCGCTCCTCCCGCTGACGCACCCGATCGCGGCGAGCGCGCTCGCCGCGCAGATCGTCGCCCTCGTGGTCGCGCGCCGTGAGGTCGAGCTTCGATTTGCCATCCCGGCCGTCGCGGTCGCGACCCTGGAGTCGCTCTTCTTCCTCACCGCGGCGGTCGTCGATCGCGCGGACGCCTCGGACGGCGCCGGTCCGCTCTCGCTGCACGACATCGGCCTCGGCGTCGGCCGGGCGCTCGGCTGGAGCCCGGTCGTGGCCGCGCTCGCCGTCTGGGGCCTCATCGTGCTCGCACGCCGATCGCACGCGTCCGGGACGGGGCTCTGGCAGCCGGTGCTGGTCGCCGGTCTCGCCGTGATGCCACTCGTCTCCGTGCTCGTCGCCGGCGTCGCGCTGCCCGTCTACCCGCGAGCGGCGCTCACCGTTGCCGTCGGCGGCGTCGCGCTCGCAGCCGGGGTTGGGCTCGTGTCGATCCCCGACCGCGGGCTCAGGCTCGCCAGCGCCGCCGCGGTCGCCGTGGTCGCGGCCGCCGCGCTCGCCACTGCAGCCGCCGAGGGGCCGAAGGAGGACTGGCGCGCGGCCGCGCGGCTCGTGCGCACCAAGACGACGGTGCACGACACCGTCGTGGTCATGCCCGAGAGGTCGCGAGCGGCGCTCGCGTACTACGCGCCGGAGCTCCGGCCGAGCCTCGTCGGCCGTGGTCAGGCGGTGACGGTGGTCGTCGCCGGCGATCCGGCGGTCGCGGTGGCCAGAGCCCGGCCGCTGGTCTCCCCCCCGCGCTTCGCGCTCCTGTCCGAGCAGGAGACAGGGTCGGCGCTCGTCGTACAGCGCTGGGTCAGGCCGTAGGGAACACGCGCGCCGCGGGACACAGTTCCGCGAGCACACACTCCTCGCAGAGCGGCCGGCGCGCGTCGCAGAGCCGGCGGCCGTGCCAGATCAGGAGATGCGGAAACCGCGCCCAGTCAGCGCGCGGCACGACGCGTTGGAGGTCGCGCTCGATCTTCACCGGATCCTCGTTCCGCGTCAGGCCCAGGCGCTGCGACAACCGACGCACGTGGGTGTCGACGACGATGCCCTGCGCGTGGCCGAGCTCGGCCGCGACGACGTTCGCCGTCTTACGCGCGACGCCCGGCAGCCGCAGGAGCTCGTCGAGGCGCCGCGGCACCTTGCCGTCGAACTCTTCGATCAGCACGCGCATCGCGCCGCGGATCGACTTCGTCTTCTGCCGGTAGAAGCCCGTCGCATAGACGTCGCGCTCGAGCTCTTCCACGGGGACCGCGAGGTAGTCCTCGGGCTCGCGGTACTTGCGGAAAAGCTGCTCGGTGACGCGGTTCACGTTCACGTCCGTGGTCTGCGCGGACAACATGACGGAGATCAGCAGCTCGACGTCGCTCTCGAATCGAAGCGCGATCGTCGCGTCGGCATGCTCGCACGCGAGCCGCTCGACGATCGGGCCGATCCGCTCACGCCGCGTCCCGAGCCCGCGGCGCCTCGCCTCGCCGACGTAGCTACGCGCCAACGCGGCGGCTCTCGAACGACGCGGTCGCCTCCTCGGCCGTCACCTCGCCACGCAGGACGGGAGCGAGCCACTGCTCGGTCAGTGGAAAACCCGTCCGCGAGAGCTCGTCGAGCGCAGCCTCTGCGTCGTAGGCCGTCGCGACCAGCTCTACGCCCTCGGGGCCGAGCAGCGCCCACCGGGCGTCCGGTGAGCCTTCGTAGGGCATTCCGACGCTGCCGGCGTTGACGAGCCGGACGCCCCCGATCCGACGGTCGTACCGGACGTGCGTGTGCCCACAGACGACGGCCTGGGCTGGGGTGTCCCCGAGCTCACGGGCGACGTCCGCCTCCGGCGTGATCCGAGTGAGGATCGGCACGTCGGACGTCGGGGTCGCATGACAGAAGAGCGTCGTCCCCAGACCGTCGACCTGGAGCTCCGCGGTGAGCGGCCAGCGTCCGATCCGCGCGAGCCGTTCGTCGCCGAGCCGGTCGGCGCACCAGCGGGCGGCGTCGGCCAGCGCTCCGGCGCTCGCCGGATCGCAGGCCTCGCGGTCGCAGTTCCCCATCACCCAGTGAACACGCTCACCGAGTGCCTCGAGTGCGTCCATGCACTCCGCGGGCTTCGGTCCGACCACGAGATCTCCCCCGCATACGATCGCGTCGACCCCGGCGAGGCGGGGATCGGCAAGCACCGCCTCGAGCGCGGGCAGGTTTCCGTGCACGTCGTAGAGCGCCGCGACCTTCATCAAGCCCACGCTACAGGGGTCAGATGTCCACGAGCGCGAGGCCCGGCCCCGCGCACACGCGGTCGAGCGCCGGGCAGCCCGAGCACGCGAACACGCTCGGTGTCGGGCGAAAGTCGCCTTCCTGGATGCGGGCGATGACGGCGCCGAGCTCCCGCTCCAGCCGCTCGACGTCGCTGAGGGAGAACCGCTCCGAGACGATCTCCTCGGGGGCCTCGAGGAACTGGTAGACGACCTCGACCGCCTCGGCCCCGGCGCGGAAGCAGGCGAGGGCGTAGACGATGCGCTGCAGGCGGTACTCGTCCTCCACGACGGCCGCTGGTGACCGGCCGTCCATCATGTTCGTCTTGTAGTCGAGAACGAGCGCGTCCACACCGGACCACCAGAGGACGTCCAGCCGGCCGTTCAGCAGGACGTCGTCGACCTCGAAGGCGAACGGCCGCTCGACGCGCACACCCTCGAGCCCGGCGATGCGCGCGGCAAGCGGCGAGTCGACGTACGCACGGACGTGCCGCTCGGCGTGTTCCACCTCGCTCTCGCTCGCCGCCGGGTACCAGGCCCGGACGAGGTCGCGCAGGTCCGCGGGAACGGCGGGCCGCGCGAGGTCGACGCGCTCGAGCAGCCGGTGGACCGCATCGCCCAGCTCGGTCGCGTGTAACGCGTTCCCGCTCCCGTTCGCGTCCGACCGGTCCCACGGTGCCGGACGCATGCCGACGACCCGCTCCGCGTAGTAGCGGTACGAGCACCGCTCGAAGAGCGAGAGGGCGCTGTAGGAGAGCCGCCCGACGCGCTGGAGCGGCGGCTCGGGAACGACGGCGAGCTCGTGGAGGCGAGGCGCAGGCGCAGGGATCGCCTCGCCGGAGCCCTCGAACAGGGCCAGCTGGCTGTTCGCGGCGACCTGCAGCGGAACGACGTCGCGCACCACCGGTGGCGCCGGGTCGGGCTGTCCGCGGTCGACGCGGAGTAGCACCGTCGCGGCGCCCCGCTCGACCTCGACCGGGCCGTTCGCGGCTCCGTCACGTGCGTCGTCCCGCAACCCCAGGCGGTTCAGGACCCATCCGATCGGCGTCTCGTCGCTCGCGTCCACCGCGTCGCCGACGGAGCCTGAGACGATGAGTCGCTCCTTCGCACGCGTCATGGCGACGTAGTAGAGGCGGAGACGCTCGGCCTGCTCCGCGAGCTCTCGCTGCGCCTTGACATCCTGGTACGAGATGGTGCTGACGCGCGATCCCGTCGCCGGATGCGCCACCTTGAAGCCGAAGCGCCCGTCGGAGAGCGCGAGGATGTCGGAGACAGGTGGGCGGCTTCGCCCGGCGTCGGCCACGACGACGACCTCGAACTCGAGCCCCTTGGCCGCGTGGATCGTGAGCAGGCGGACGGCGTCCGATCCTTCCTCCTCGGACACCGCGTCCGACTCCTTCGCCCCGACGGCCTCCTGCCCCTCGACGAACCGCACGAATCCCTCGATGTCCGGGCCGCGGAGCTCCTCGTAGGAGCGCGCGAGGCGCGCGAGCTTCCGGAGGTTGGCGTACCGCCGCCGGCCGTCCGGCAGCGTGAGGATCGCGAGGTCGTAGTCGTGCTCGGTGAGAACGCGCTCGCACATGAGCTCGAGCGAGGCGTGCGCGGCAACGGAGAGCAGCCGCTCGTAGCGCTGCCGGAAGGCGAGCAAGAGCCGGTGGTCGTCCTCCGAGAGGTCTCCCGGCAGCGGCCGCTCGAGCGCACGAAACACCGGTTGCCGCTGCGCCTCCGCCCTGATCAGGACCAGGGCGTCGTTCGACACACCGACGAACGGCGACGCGAGCACGCCGAGGAGCGCCTCGTCGTCGTAGCGGTTGTGGAGGAGGCGCAGATACGAGAGGAGATCCGCAACCTGCTGCTGCCCGAAGTAGTTGCGCCCCGCGGCGCGGTAGGTCGGCAGACCGACGGCGCGCAGCTCCTCCTCGAACCACTCGGCGTCGGTGCCGGCGGCGAAGAGCACCACGATCTCGCCGGGCGTCGCCACACCCGCATCGACGAGCTCGCGGACGCGCCTGGCGACGTGCCGCGCCTCGGAGCGGCGCCAGTGGACGCCCGCCTCCGCCGTCGCCGCCTTGTCCGTGACGAGCAGCTCGAACGCGTTCCGCAACGCGGGAGCGTCGGCGGTGTCGGCTGGCTCGAGCCGCTGGAACTCGTCCCCGAACTCCCCGCCGAAGAGCTCGTTGACCGCCGCAAGCACCTCGGGCCGGGAGCGGTGGTTGCGGGTCAGGGGAAGCACGGTCGGCGCGGCGCTCCGCCGCTCGCGGAACACCGCGACGTCCGCATGCCGAAAACCGTAGATCGACTGGAACTCGTCGCCGACGACCAGGAGATCGGCATCGGTTCCCTCCCAAAGGAGGTCCAGGAGCTCCGTCTGGAGGCGGTTCGTGTCCTGGAACTCGTCCACCATGATCGAGCGGAACCGCTCCCGCTCGCGGGCGCGGATCGCCGGATCGTCGCGCAGCAGATCGCGCGCCTTGAGCTGCAGATCCTCGAAGTCGACCGCCGATTCGGCCTCCTTGGCGTCCGCGTATGCGTCACCGAACGTCGTCAGGAGCTCCTGCAGCAGCTCGCGGTCGCGAGCGGCGAGCTCCTCGAGCGCCGCCGCGACGAGAACGTCGCGTGCCTCCGCGAACCCTGCGGCGCGCGGGCCGCGCGTCTTCATCTCGCCGAGAGCGAGCAGGCGCTCGGGCAGGGACGTCGTGTCGAGAAGCTCCAGCGCCGCGACGGCGGCTCCTTGCTGCTGATCCGTGGCGCCCGCGTCGTCGCGGAGGCCCGCGGCGGTCTCGCGCAGCGATTCGATGCGCTCCTGGAGCGGGGCACGGGCATCCGACTCGAGCACGAGCTCGCGCCCGGCCGAGCGGAGGGTCGCGTAGACCTCGACGAGCATCTGGCGAAGCCCGACGGCCCCATAGGTCGCGAGGAGCTGCCAGCGATCGGGCTCGTCGGCCGCGCAGAACCGCTCGAGCGCGGCCGTGAACGCCTCCGCCTGGAGCACGAGCGCCTGGGGCTCGTCCAGCACCCGGAACGAGGGGTCGACCCCGGCGGCGAGCGGATACGCGCCGAGTACGCGCCGGCAGAAGCCGTGGATCGTCGAAACCCAGGCGCCGTCGAGCTCGAGGGCGAGGTCGGCCCGTCCCCGCTCGATGAGCGCGGCGCGGATGCGGGCGCGCAGCTCTCCGGCGGCCCGCTCCGTGTAGGTGATCACGAGTAGGGAGTCGACGTCGAGCCCGTCGTCCACGACTGCCCGGACGAATCTCTCGACGAGCACGGCGGTCTTACCCGTGCCCGCGCCCGCCGCGACGAAGACGCTCCCGTGTGCTTCGATCGCCGCGCGCTGCTGGTCGTTGGGGAGCGCCGTCACGGTCGGGGCTTCCTGCAGATCGGCCACAAATCGCACCAGTGCGGGCAGTCGCCGCCCTGAGGGTCGTGCCGGACGTCTCCGCTACGGATCCGCTCGGCCAGGCCGACGGCCGTCTGCCGGGCGGCCTCGACCGCCTGATCGAAGTCGTCGGGCTCGAGGTAGTCGCGGCGGCTGAAGCCCGGGACCTGATCCGGCCCCGCACGGAGCATGCCCCGCGGCCGGCGGCCGCCTCCGACCGGGACGTAGACGCCGCCGACCGGCTCGAGCCCGAGCTGCCGGCGCAGCACGAGCATGTAGAGCGGCAGCTGGAGCAGGTCGCGGTCGCGGATGTCCGCGGCGGACGACGCCGCTCCGGACTTGTAGTCGATCACGATGCCCTGGGCGCCCATCGGCTCGCCGTCGACGCGGTCGATCTTCCCGTTCACCGCGACGCCGGGCTCGAGCTCGAACGAGCGGAACGACACCTCGAGATGGCGCGGGACGAGCGGCGAGGCCGACGAGGCCTCGTCCCGCACGAGTTGCTCGAGGTCGCGTTGCAACCCTTGCTCGAGCTCGCGCCGGTCGAGATCCCCCGCTTCGATCCGAAGGCCTGTCTCGACCGCGTCGACGACGCATTGGCTCATCAGGGCTACCGCGGCCTCGACGTTCGCCTCGGTGACCCGGTCGGCGCCCGGGATCGCGCTCGGGAGCTTGACGTAGAACCGCTGTAGCGCCGCATGCAGGATCGAGCCGCGCAGCATTCGGTCGATCTGCTTGTCGATCGTCGACGGTCGCAGGTAGCGCTCGACGAACCACGCGGCCGAGCAGGACGCCATCCGTTCCAGCTCCGAGACGGAGAACGAATCACGCGCCATCAGGCGGAGCGCACGCTCGTGTGTGATCTGGGTGGGGCGATCGAACGCGCGGGTCGCGCGCTCGAGGCGCCTGTCCCAGCCGTTCACCCGGGCCA
>DASUZN010000088.1:0-10246 GCA_036376855.1 Gaiella sp.
TCCATGCGAACATATGTTCGCATACCTGGGAAGCCCTCGCCGGGATGCTTTCGGCCAACGGCCCGGCAACGATTCGCTGGACAGCCCGCCGACCGGCTGACCGTCATCCTGCACCTCTTCACGCTCGGGCATACGTGCTGCAAATAGAAAAGCCCCGCAAGCGGGGCTTTTCTGTAGCAAGCCTGTAAGCCGGATTTTGTCGTGGATGGCCACCCATCTGGGCCGCCGGTTTCCCGGAGGCTCGAGCGGCGTACCCGGTCCCTCGGCGGGCCGCGTCAGCGGGACCTGCTTCGCCTTGCACCGGACGGGGTTTGGCAAGCCGGCCGTGTCGCCACGGCCGCTGGTGGGCTCTTACCCCACCCTTTCACCCTTACCGGTCGTGCGACCGGCGGTCTCCTCTCTGTTCCACTTTCCGTCGGCTTTCGCCGCCTGGGGTTTCCCCAGCGTCCTGCCCTGCGGTGTCCGGACTTTCCTCGGACGGCCGAAGCCGCCCGCGGCCACCCGGCCTGCACTCATCATTCTACGCCCCTCGAACCGCGCGGTTCCGGTGCGGACGGCCGCGTCTCGAAGCGTCTACGAAGCCGCCGCGCCGACGCGTGGCAGCACGACCTCCGGCACCTCCCGTCCGTCTGCGAGCAGCGAGCGGCACTCCGGGCAGGCTAGGACGCCACGGAGGCGCATCACGAACTCGCCGCAGCAGAGGCACTCGAGGCTCGCGCCGCGAGCGAGCGCGAGGAGCTCGTGGTCGAGCGTCCGGGCAAGTGGGGTGACGGCGGCGCTCATCGCAGGCTCCGGAACACCCCCACGACCTTGCCGAGGATCTGGACGTGGTCGGCGTAGATCGGCTCGAGCGCCGCGTTCTCCGGCTGGAGCCGCACGCGGCCGTCGCCCTCGCGGTAGAAGGTCTTCACGGTCGCCTCGTCCGCCGACTCGTCGTCACCGACGAGCGCGACCACGACGTCGCCGCTCCGCGCGTCGTCGCGCCGCTGGACGACGATCGTGTCGCCGTCGAGGATGCCGGCCTCGATCATCGAGTCGCCGTGCACGGTGAGGAGGAAGTCGGCACCGCGGCCGATCGTCTCGGGCACCGCGACGATGTCCTCGACGTTCTCCTCGGCGAGCAACGGGCCGCCGGCGGCCACGCGACCGAGCAGCGGCAGGCGCGGGACGTCGCTCGCGGCCGGTGTTTGGACCCGACGGTGGCCCGAGAGCTCGATCGCGCGCGGCTTGGTCGGGTCGCGGCGGATCAGGCCGACGCGTTCGAGGTTCGCGAGATGCGCATGGACCGTCGACGGCGACGCGAGCCCCACCTCCTCGCCGATCTCGCGCACGGTGGGCGGGTAGCCGTGGTCGTCGACGTACGTGACGAGGAACTGCCAGATCTCCTGCTGACGCGCGGTGAGAGGTATCTCGGCCGGCACGGGGTTGCCTCCTGATGATCGCTTCCGACGAACGTATGTTCGTCATGAAGCGTAGGGATCCTTCCGGACGGCGTCAAACCGGCCGCGTGGCCCACCCCTTGACATCGGACACCTGTGTCTGCTTTATTAGTCCAGACACGGTTGTCCGATTTACAGGAGGAGCGTCATGCACCACCACAAAGCGTCCGCCCCGGCAACACCGAAGCGCCACTCCCTTGGGCGCCGACACCGCACCGCCGGCACGCCGTCGGCGGGCGGGAGGAGCGGCCTGCTGCTCGGCGTGCTGCTCGTCGCGCAGCTGATGGTGATCCTCGACATCACCGCGGTGAACATCGCGCTGCCGAGCCTCGCCACAGAGCTCGACCTGAGCGGGTCCAGCATCAGCTGGACGATCACGAGCTACTCGCTGATCTTCGGCAGCCTGCTGCTCTTCGGCGGCCGCGCCGCCGACCTGCTCGGACGACGCCGGATGTTCCTGACCGGGCTAGGCATCTTCACCGTCTCGTCGTTCGCCTCGGCGATGGCCGGCACGGCGGCCGCGCTGTTCGCCGCGCGGGCCGGCCAGGGCCTGGGTGCCGCGCTCCTCTCACCGGCGGCGCTCGCCATCATCATGTCCGCGTTCCAGGGCGGCCGGCGGGCGAAGGCGCTCGCCGCCTGGGGAGCCGTCGGCGGCGCAGGTGCCGCGATCGGAGTCCTCGTCGGCGGCATCCTCACGGAGCTCACCGACTGGCGCATGATCTTCTACGTCAACCTCCCCGTCGCGGCGGCGCTCGCGCTCGCCGCGCGCACGGTCATCCCGGCGGACACCGAGAAGCCGCACTGGAAGGGTCTCGACCTGCGCGGCGCGGTGCTCGCAACCGCGAGCCTCGCCGCGATCGTCTTCGCGATCACGCAGGCCGAGGGCGCCGGCTGGACCTCGGTGCAGACGCACCTTCTCGGCATCGGTGGCCTCGCCGGTCTCGCCGCCTTCGCGCTCCTCGAGCGCCGGGCCGGCACGCCGCTCCTGCGCGTGGAGCGATTGGCCGACCGCGCCGTCGGTGGCGGGCTCGTCCTGATGCTCGCCGCCGCCGGCTCGATCTTCGGACTCTTCCTGCTCAGCTCGCTCTACCTCCAGAACGTCCTCGGGTGGGGGCCGCTCACGACCGGCCTTGCCTTCATCCCGCTGGCGCTTGCAGCAGGTGCCGGCGCCCACGCGTCCGCGCACATCGTCGGCAAGCACGGCGTCCGCGCTCCGCTCGCAGGCGCTTTCCTGGTCGCAGCCGCCGGCATGACCCTGCTCGCTCACGTCGGCGAGAACGGCAGCTACGTCCGCGACGTGCTCCCCGGGATGGTCGTCGCCGGGCTCGGGCTCGGCGTCGCCGTCGTCGCCGTGGCGATCGCCGTCCTCACCGGCGCCCGCGACGAGGAGACGGGGATGATCTCCGGCCTGAGCTCGACCGGCCACGAGATCGGTGGCACGGTCGGCATCGCGATCTTCTCCACGATCGCGGCGGGGGGCGGTGCCGTGGCCGGCCCGCAGGCGGCATCCGGGATCGCGCACGCGTTCGTCGCAGCCGCGATCGTCGCTAGTGTCGCCAGCCTGGTCGCCCTGGCGGTGCTGCCGCGCGCCCGGCACTTCGTGCCGAAGCTGCGGTTGAGCCCCAGCACGATGCCGAGTCACTGATCGATGCCGAGACCGACGACAGCGGCCGAGCGCTCCGCCCCCAGGCGTCGCCGGGCCGATGCCGACCGCAGCGTCGCCGCGATCCTCGACGCCGGACTCGACGCACTGGCGAGCGATCCCGACAGCAGCATGTCGGAGATCGCTCGCCGTGCCGGCGTCGTGAGAGCGACGATCTACGTCCACTTCCCGACGCGGACTGCCCTCCTCGACGCCGTCATGGAGCACGCGGTCGACCAGGTCGTGGAAGCGATGAAACGCGCCGAGCCCGCTCGCGGCGAGCCGGTCGAGGCGCTCGAGCGAGTGCTCCTCGCGACCTGGCGACAGCTGGCCCGCTTCCACGGCCTCCTGGCGCTCAACACCGCCCGGCTCTCGGCGGAGGAGCTCCACCGACGACACGTCCCCATGCTCGACCAGCTCGAGCCCCTGATCGAGCGGGGCCAGGAGCAAGGCGTCTTCCGGAGCGATCTCCCCGTCGTCTGGCACCTTGCGGTGCTCCGGGCGATCGTCCACGCCGCGAGCGCATCCATCCAGGGCGGCCGGCTCGAGGAGGCGGAGGCCGAGGCCGCGATGTTGACGACGGCGCTTGCGGCGATCGCCGCGCCAGGTCGGTGAACGCAGAGCGGGCCCGTCAGGACCCGCTCTGCTTCGCATGCGCTGGAGAGGACTTGAACCTCCACGACCGCAATGGCCACCAGGCCCTCAACCTGGCGCGTCTACCAATTCCGCCACCAGCGCGTGGGGTGAGGATGATAGCGGTCGGCCTCCGGTCGCCAGGCGCGGAGCAAACCACGCCGGGCGAGGCTGAAGCCCACGCCCCGCATGCCCCGCCACGGTGGGCGCTACGCGAGCACGCGGTACAGCACGATGGTGTTCACGGTGAAGAGCACCGCGACCACGACCGTCAGGCGCGTCAGGTTCCGCTCGACGATGTGCGTGCCGCCCTGGGACGTCGGCGTGAAGCCGATGCCGCCGAAGCCTGCGTCGCGCCCCGAGTGCATCAGCACAAGGGTGACGAGTGCGGCGCCGAGCAGCACCTGGAGGACGGCGAAGACGGAGACCATCGGCGTGCCATGGTACCGGCGCTACCCTCGTTGCATGGCAGCCGGAGACGACGCCCGCGCAAAGATCCAGCGCCTTCTCGTGACCGGCGACAACCGGCTCAAGCAGGGCGTCGCCCCCGAGAAGGTGCGCGAGAGCTACGAGCAGGCACTCGCCGTCGCGCGCGAGGCGGGTCTCGAGGACGCCGTGCGGCCCCTCGTCGAGATCCGCCTCGCCGACCTCGACGCGTCGGGCTGAGAGACCGCCCGCCGCGAGGCGGTTCCAGCCGACACGTTCGCGAGACTTCCGCTCACCCGACCTCGGAAGGAGCACGCACACCATGGGGAAGACCCAGAAGTACCTCGCGGAGGCGCTCGGCACCTTCGCGCTCGTCGGCATCGGCTCGTTCGCGATCCTCTCCTCGGCCGGCACGGGCAGGCTGGACGTGGTGGCGATCGCACTCGGGTTCGGCCTCGCGCTTCTCGTCGGCCTCTACGCGTTCGGCGAGGTGTCGGGCGGGCACTACAACCCGGCGGTCTCCCTCGGTCTGTTTCTCGACCGTCGCCTCGCGTTGAACGACATGATCGCGTACTGGATCTCGCAGGTGATCGGCGCGATCGCGGCCTCCGTCGTCGTCCTGATCGCGTTCAACGACGACGCTGTGGCGGCCACGACGACGCATTCGGCGGACAACTGGGCGGGCATCGTCGTCGAGACGGTGATGACGGCGCTCTTCGTCGCGGTCATCCTCCAGTCGACCAAGAGCGAGCGTGTCCGGGGCACCGCGCTCCTCGCGATCCCGCTGACGCTGCTCGCGATCCACGTCGCGATCATCCCGATCAGCGGCTCGTCCGTGAACCCGGCGCGGAGCCTCGCACCGGCGATCGTCGGGACCGACTTCGGGGATCTCTGGATCTACCTGATCTTCCCGTTCGTCGGCGCCGCCCTCGGGTTCATTGCGCACAAGGTCGTCGTGGAGGGCGACACGAGCCTCGGAACGAGCACGAGCGCCTAGAGGCCAGGCCCCGGGGCGTCCGCGGCGGCGGGTGCCCCGGCGGCTCGCTCGAGCACGTTCTCGATCCGCGCCGCCTGCAGACTGATGTCGTGCCGCGCGGCGGCGGTGCGGGCGACGTCGTTTGGACGAGGGAGTGCGGCGGCGGCGTCCAGTGCCGCGACGAGCGCGTCCTCGTCGGTCGGGTCGACGAGCACGCCCGCGCCGTCCGGCACGAACTCGGGCGGCCCTCCGACACGGGTAGCGACGACCGGTCGCGCGCAGGCCAGCGCCTCGAGCGTCACGAGCCCGAACGGCTCGGCGAGGCTCGGCTGGCAGACGACGTCCGCCGCCTGGAGCCAGAGCGGCACCGTCGCATGGGGCACGGCCCCGGGCAGATGGATCCCGGCGCGACCCTCGAGCGCTCCACGCAGCGGACCGGCGCCGACGAACGCGAGCGAGCCCTCGCCGCGACGTTCGAAGGCGCGGGCCAGCCGCTGCACGTTCTTCCGCTCGCTCAGCGAGCCGGCGCAGACGAAGGCGGTGCCCTCGGGCCGCCAGCCCACCTCCGCGCGGGCCGGTCCCGGGTCGGCAGGCGCGAAGCGCGCGAGATCGACGCCGCAATCGATCACCTCCGTCCGGCCGCGCGCCTCGGGCACGGCGCGCTCGAGCCGCTCGCGAAGCCAGTCCGAGACGGCGATGATTCCGGCCGCCCGGCGGACGGTCAGCCGAGTGAGAGAGCGGACGGGGGCCGAGCCGAGCGCGTTCTCGACGTCCTGGCCGTGCGCGGTGACGACAGCGGGCGCACGGCCTGCGAGCACCGCCAGGAGGCCCGCCGGCACGAGGAAGTGCGCGTAGACGACGTCGGGGCGGAACCGGCGGGCGGCCCCCGCGACGTCGCGTGCGAGCGAGAGATGACGCGATCGCCCGCCTTGCCGGTCGACGACCGCGCGCTCGAACTCGTGGCCGCGCGCGGCGAGCGCCTCCTCGAGGTCGGCGACGAACGTGCCGAGCTCGGGCGCGTCCGGCCCCGGGTACATCTGCGAGACGAGCAGGATTCGCACGCCGCCGGGCGCTCTACCGCGGCGTGACCTGGAGGATGCCGAGACACATCTCGTCGGTCGTCCCCTCGCCCCACAGCACGTAGCGCGGCCTGCCCGTGCGCAGGCTCGTGTCGTACCGGCACGTGACGCGGACGACGTCGCCCGGCCCCGCCTGGACCGGGGCGGCGAGCTGGTACACCGCCTGCCAGTGGAAGTCCCAGCGCGGGATCTCGAGGAGCAGTCGCGCGCGCGGTGTGCCGGGGTTGAGATCGACCCGGATCGACCGGCCCAGGAGGTGCATGTGGCCGCCGACGCCCTGGATCGTGACCGGCCGGGAGAAGCTCCGCTCACACGTGCTGACCGGGCTCGCCGCCGGCTGCGCGCCGTCCTTGCCGCACAGGTACAGGAGTCCCGCCGGGACAAGCGCCGCTTCGCTGCCGAAGCGATCGACCTGGTCGAAGAGCGCGGCCGTCCGGTTGCAGAGCTTGCCCGTCTCGCCCGACCGGCACGCGAGCTCGACGGGCGCCGCCACGAGCATCGTCTGGACGGGCGTCAGCGCCGCATTGGCCGGGACGGTCGTGAGCACCGCGCGCGAGCGGTCCGGCTCGCTGCCGTTCAGGAGGTTGTAGTGCACCTGCATCACGATCCGGCTCCCAGCGGAGAGCTGCACGCCCGTCCCGGCGCGGTAGCGGTCGGCGCCGAAGCCGGGTGCCCACGCCGCGATCCAGCCCGCGTCGTCGAGGAAGCCGCGCGGGTTGCCGCTCGTCCCGCCGCCGACTCCGGGTCCCCCGAAGCACGTCCAGCCCGCGCCGGGGGTGCCGCGGTCGAGCGCCGTCGCCTGCGCGACGGACGCCTGCGGGATCCGGTACAGGATCACGTGGTGCACGATCGCTGCGTCCCCGGGGACGATCCGCGCCGACGTGACGAACGCATCCTGGGTGAGGCTGGGGTCGAGGAGGAAGCAGCGGTAGTCGTCGGTCGAGCCGTTCGTCCCGGACGGCTTGTAGACCGTGGGCATCGCCAGCTCGAGGCGGGACTCCCCCGCCTGTGGCGCGGTAGCGGGGATCGGGGCGCGACCGACCGGCGTCCCCCGCCGTGCCGCACCCGGCCGAACGAGCTGCGAGCGCGCCCAGCGAACGAGCGCCTCCCGCTCGCGTGCGTCGAGCGTGCGCGCAGCCTGCCCGACGTAGCGAGGGCTACGGGCCGAGGGCGGCCACGGCGGCATCCGGTGCTGCTCGAGCGCCGCGACGAGCAGCGGCGCCCGGCCTGCGAGGTCGCGCTCCGTGCGGAATGCGAACGGCGCGATGCCGCCGTCGCGATGACAGCCGAGACAGGTCTCCCGGACGATCGGCGCGACATCGCGCTGGAAGTCCGGCGCAGCGTTGCGCGACGCGAGGGCGGGGATCGCGAGGGCGGAGGCGACCGCCGCCGCAGCGACAAGGCCTAGCCAGACGAGTCTCGTCATGTGCGGCATGGTAGGGGTCGGATTTCAGTCCGACAGCGACGTAGCTCGACGCCGCCCACGCCAGTGGTGTCCGACTCGAAGTCGGACACCGGACCTCGCAGGGTCAGCGCGTGTCGTACGTCCCCCAGAGCTCCCGCAGGGCGCCGCAGAGCTCGCCGATCGTCGCGTGGGCGGCGAGCGCGTCCCGGAGCGAAGGAAGCAGGTTGTCGCCGGTGTCGGCGACCCGCCTGACCTCCGCCACAGCGGCTTCGACGGCCGCCGCGTCACGCCCCGCACGGAGCGCCTGCAGCCGGTCGCGCTGAGCGCGCTCGATCGCGGGGTCGAGCCGGTGGAGCTCGACGCGGTCCGGATCGTCGGTCGTGAAGCGGTTGACGCCCACGATCACGCGCTCGCCGGTCTCGATCTCGCGCTGCCAGCGGAATGCCGAGTCCTCGATCTGCCCCTGGACCCAGCCCGCTTCGATCGCGGCGACCGCGCCTCCCAGTTCGTCGACCTGCTCGATCAGCTCGCGGGCGCGACCCTCGAGCTCGTCGGTGAGCGACTCGACGTACCAGGAGCCGCCGAGCGGATCGGCGGTAGCGGTCGTCCCCGCCTCGTGCATGAGCACCTGCTGCGTCCGGAGGGCGAGCGTCGCCGCATGCTCCGTCGGGAGCGCGAGCGCCTCGTCGAACGCGTTCGTGTGCACTGACTGCGCGCCGCCGTACACGGCCGCGAGCGCCTGGGCGGCGACCCGGACGAGATTGTTCTCCGGCTGCTGCGCCGTCAGGGTCGAACCGCCGGTCTGTGCGTGGAAGCGGAGGGCTTGCGCCTTCTCCGTCGTCGCGCCGAAGCGGTCGCGCATGATCGCGGCCCACAGGCGGCGCGCCGCGCGGAACTTGGCGACCTCCTGCAGCACGTCGTTGTGCGCGTTGAAGAAGAACGAGAGGCGCGCGCCGAACGAGTCGGGGGAGAGGCCTGCCGCGACCGCGGCCTCGCAGTACGCGATCCCGTTCGCGAGCGTGAACGCGATCTCCTGGACCGCTGTCGATCCCGCCTCGCGGATGTGGTAGCCGGAGATCGAAATCGTGTTCCACCGAGGGACGCGCTCGGCGCAGTAGGCGAACAGGTCGGTGGTGAGACGCATCGAAGGACGCGGCGGGAAGATGTAGTTCCCGCGGGCGACGTACTCCTTGAGGATGTCGTTCTGCACCGTTCCGCGGAGCGCCTCCCCCGGTACGCCGCGCTCGGCGGCGACGAGCTCGTAGCAGAGGAGCAGGAGCGCGGCGGGTGCGTTGATCGTCATCGAGGTGGAGACCTCGTCGAGCGGGATGCCCTCTAGCAGGCGGGCCATGTCCTCGACGGAGTCGATCGCGACGCCGGTGCGACCGACCTCGCCGACGGCGACCGGGTCGTCGGAGTCGTAGCCGAGCTGGGTCGGCAGGTCGAAGGCGACCGAGAGGCCCGTCTGCCCGCGGCCGAGCAGCGTCCGGAACCGCTCGTTCGTCTCTTCCGCGGAGCCGAAGCCGGCGTACTGCCGCATCGTCCACGGGCGGCCGCGGTACATGTCCGGGTACGGGCCGCGCGTGAACGGGAAGGTGCCTGGCGGCTCGGCGGGGCCGGGCGCGTCGCCTGGTCCGTAGACGACCTTCACCTCGATGCCCGACTCGGTCAGCCGACGGTCGGGCGCGGTCGCCATGCCCATGATCCTAGAGACGGATGAGTCCGCCCCGGCAGGTCCGCGCGGCCCGCCGGGGCGGTTCTCCGCACCGTCCGCGGATCGTCCCGTGGCGTCAACCCTCGTGCGAGGGGTTGGCTCAGAGCGCGCCGCCGGCGCGCTCGACCGCCTCGAGCGCGATGCGGCGTCCCGACTCCACGTGCCGGGTGATGGCGGCGCGCGCCATCCCGCGGTCGCGTGTCTCGAACCCGGAGACGATCCCCTCGTGCTCGGTGACGAGATGCTCGTGGCGCTCGACCCGCCCGCCGCGGATCACCTGCATCATCAGGTTGACGGAGAGCTCGCGGTAGAACCGCGAGAGGAGCCTGTTGCCCGCGAGGTCGACCTGCGCCTCGTGGAACGACGCGTTCGCCGCGTCCCACTCCTCGTGCGAGATCGCCTCGACCGTCTCGACGTGGCGCCGCCGCAGATCGGCGACCTGCTCGTCCGACGCCGTGTCGACCGCCACGTCGGCTGCGTGGAGCTCGAGGGCGAGCCGCACCTCGTACCCCTCGAGCAACGCCTGTGACGTGACGGGCGTGACGAAGTAGCCACGGCGCGCCTTGACGCTCAGCAGCCCTTCGGAGACGAGGCGCGTCAGCGCGTGGTGCACCGGGCTCCGCGAGACGCCGAGCTCTGCGGCCAGCTCGTGCAGGCTGAGCTTCGCGCCGGGGCCGGGGTCGCGGGTCAGGATGCGCTGGCGGAGCGTCTCGTAGACCTGGTCGTTGAGGTTCGCCCGCGGGGCCAGCATGGTCATGGGAGAGATGTAACATGACACCGCTCCCTGCGCCACCGCGGATACGCTCAACGCATGAAGGTGGCCGTGAGGCTGTTCGCCGCCCTCCGCGAGCGGGCCGGCGCGCGGGAGGCGGCGCTCGAGCTCGACGAGGGCGCGTCGGTCGACGACGTCTGGCCCGCCCTCGGGCTCGGCG
>DASUZN010000089.1:0-4884 GCA_036376855.1 Gaiella sp.
GCGCGGCCGTCGAGCGCTCCGAGCTCGCCGGCCGGGCGGAGCTCGCAGGTCTCCAGGCGAGCTCGCTCAGGGAGAGCGCCGAGCAGCTGTCCCGATCGGCGAGCGTCGACGACGTCGCCGCGGCCGCTGTCGCGATCGTGCGCAAGTGGGGCGGCGACCACAGCGCGTTCTTCGCGCTCGGGGACGACCGGCTGCAGCTGCGGGCGATCCTCGGCGTCGAAGGCCCGTCGGGCCCGTTGCACGGCCAGACGCCGCTCACCGTCGAGACGCCGGTCACGGAGGCCGTCAAGCTCGGCCGCGCCGTCGTTCCGGACGCTCGAGAGCTGGAAGAGCGATTCCCCTCCGTCGCGCAGGTCCTGCGGGACCGCGGCTGGCGGACGTACGGCGCGTTCCCCGTCGAAGCCGGCGGCGCGGTTTGCGGCGCGTTGACGGTGGCGGCCACGCCCGAAGGCTGGCTGACGAGTGAGCGCCGCGACCTTCTCGTCCCGCTCTCGGCGCAGATCGGGGTCGCGCTCGGCCGGGCATTGCTCTACGAAGAGACGCAGGCGGCGCGACTCCGACAGCAGGTGCTCGCGCGGCTCGCGGCGACCCTCGATCGCGTCATGGGGTTTCGGGACCGTGCAGACGCGGCCGCTGCGGTGCTCGTGGGCAACGGTCTCGAGTTCGTCCGCATCCACCGCGTCGACGAGGACGGCGAGCTCCGGCTCGTCGCCTCGGCCGGCATGCGTCGCGCCGACGCGAGAATGCGGCGGCTCGACCGGCTCGCGCGGCAGGTGGCAGGGGACGGTGGCACCGCCCTGGTCCTCGGCGAGCCCGGAGGATCGGTTGCGACCGGACGGGGCGCTGTCGCTCCGCTCCACGTCGGCGGGCGGCTCCTCGGCACGCTGACCCTCCGCTTGCCGGAGAGCTCCGAGCTCGGTATGACTGCGGCGTTCGCGGAGGACGTCGCGTCGCGCCTCTCGCAGTCGCTCGACAATGCGATGCGGTACGAGCGCGAGCGCGACGTCTCGCATGCGCTTCAGGCAGGCCTGCTCGGCCGCGCACCGGCCCCGGTCGAGGGCGTCGAGATCGCGACCGTCTACCGGCCGGGCAGCGAGACGCTCGAGGTCGGCGGCGACTGGTACGACGTCTTCCGGCTCGGCGACACCACCCTGGCGCTCGTCGTCGGCGACGTTGTCGGGCACGGGCTCGATGCCGCGGTCGCGATGGGCCAGCTCCGCGGAGCCGTGCGCGCCCTCGCGCCGACAGGATCGCCCTCACGCGTCCTCGACGCACTCGACCTGTTCGTCGAGCAGGTGCCGCAGGCGGCGATGGCGACCCTTGCGTACGCAGAGCTCGACCTCGAGAACGGCGCCCTGACCTACGCATGCGCCGGTCATCCTCCGCTGCTGCTCCACGGCCCGGACGGCTGCCGGCTGCTCTGGGAGGGCCGGTCGCTCCCTCTCGGCGCGTCGTTCGAGGGGCACCAGCGCACGCAGGCGACGGATCAACTGGCGGCCGGCGAGACGATTCTTCTCTACACGGACGGGCTCGTCGAAGATCGGGAACGCGGGATTTCGACCGGTCTCGACTTGCTGCTCGAGGTCGCCGCGGAGGTCGGCGACGCCGCGCCGTCGGCCTTCGTCGAGAGCATCGTCGACAGACTCGTCGCGGCGATCGACAGCCAGGACGACGTCTGCCTGCTCGCGCTGCGTAGGTCGTTGACCGCTGCACGGTTCGTCCACGTGTTTCCCGCCTCGCCCGGCGAGGTGCGGATGATGCGGCGTGCCTTGTCGGCTTGGCTCGAGGCGGCGGGCCTCGACGAGCACAAGACGCACGACGTCGTCCTCGCCGTTTCGGAGGCGGCCGCGAACTCGGTCGAGCACGGCTACGACTTCGACGCCGTCGGCAACGTTCGCGTCGAGGCCTGGGCGAACGACGGCACCCTGCACGTCACGGTGCACGACACGGGAGCGTGGCGCGCGCCTCCCGAGCGCTCCGAGCGTGGCCGCGGACGTGCGATCATGGAGGCGCTCATGCGAGACGTCGGCTTCGAGACCGAGAACGGCGGGACGGTCGTGCGCATGAGCCTGCCCCTGCCTCGCCCGCTCGTCCCGTGACGTCCAACGAGACGCGCGTCACCCGGCGATCGGTAGGCGAGGTCGAGGTGATCGAGGTGCACGGCGAGGTCGACTTCGCGAGCGCGGACGAGGTGCGAGAGGCCCTCTGCGCGACCGGCGCGCGCACCGTCGTCGTCGAGCTCGGCGAGGTGGACTTCATCGACAGCGCGGGCCTCCGCGCACTCGACGCCGCGAACCGCGACCTTCGGGCGACCGGCCGGACGCTCGCGCTCGTCGCGCCGCCGGCCTCACGCGCCGCGTTCACCTTTCGCGTCGCGGGGTTCTCGGAGGACGGCGTCCACGCCTCTGTCGAGGCCGTCCTGCAGACGGTGGCTCGCGGCTAAGCGCTCGGGGCTGCCGACCGGAGGCGGCGCATGCGGACGGTGGTGCCGCGGCCCCCGGCGCCGGGCCCGATCTCGACCCGATCGACGAGCGCGTGGATGATCGCGAGCCCCATGCCGCTCTCGGACATCGCCCCGTCGGGCATCGCCGCATCCGGGGCCGCGTCCATCCCAGGGCCGTCGTCCTCGACCGTGACCTCGATCGCGTCGTCGTCGACGGTGAAGCGGACGGTCACCATCCCCCCGTCGCCGGGCTGGGCGTGCTGCACGGCGTTGCCGCAGGCCTCGGTCACCGCGAGCTTCAGGTCGGCGAGCGTCGCCTGGTCGATCTCCACCTCCCGCGCGATGCCGGCCAGCGCGAGGCGCGCGAGGATGAGGTACTCCGTCCGCGCAGGGATCGCGAGCGTGACGACGTCGACGCTCACCGGACGTTCCCCTGCATCGTGTCCTCGAGCCGGCCGTGCATCACGTGGAGCGCCCGCCGGAGGAGACGCGAGACGTGCATCTGCGAGATGCCGATGCGTGCTGCGATCTCGGACTGGGTCAAGCCGTCGAAGAAGCGGAGCTCGACGATTCGGCGCTCGCGCTCGTCGAGCGCCTGGAGCCCCGCCTCGACGAGTGCGCTGTCCTCGACCTCGCCGAAGCCTGCGTCCTCGCTCCCGAGGATGTCCTGCATTGTCTCGGCCTCCGCGAAGCGGCCGAGCGGCTGCGACAGCGAGCGCGTCGAGTACGCCTCGTATGTCTGGAGCGCCTCCACGACCTCGTCCTCGGGCGCGCCGACCGTCTCCGCCAGCTCCGCGATAGTCGGCGCACGGCCGCGCTGCGCGGTCTCGGTCTCGATCGTGCGCATCAGCCTGCCGCCGAGCTCCTTCATCCGCCGCGGCACGTGGAGCGCCCAGGCGCGGTCGCGGAAGTGTCGCTGGATCTCGCCGACGATCGTCGGGACGGCGTAGGTCGTGAACTGCACGCTGCGGCTCGTGTCGAAGCGCTCGATCGCGAGCAGGAGGCCGATGGAACCGACCTGGACGAGATCCTCCTGCGGCTCCCCGCGCCCCCCATAGCGGCCGGCGAGGCTGCGGACGAGGGGCATGTAGCGCGCGACGAGCGTGTCCCGGGCGCTTTCGTCCCCCTCCCGGTACGCCTCGATCAGGGCGACGAAATCGACGTCCTGTGCCACGATCACGCCCCATCTCGGCGGGGGACGCTCATCCCGAGCTCGATCCAGGCGCCCGCGCTGCCGTCGGTGGGAACCTCCCGCACCGTGTCGACGAGCGGGGCGACGACCCGTCGCACAGCCGCGTCGTCCAGCCGGCCCGGCCGGAATGCCCCGACGCGCACGGTCAGGTCCGTCTCGCTCACCGTCGCCTCGATGCGGGCGGCCTCCCCGACGACACCCTGCATGAGGAGGCTGTCGACCCCGAGCAAGAGATCGTCGACGCGGTCCACCGGAAGGTCGAAGCGCGCCGCCACCCCGCCGAGTACGAGCGATGCGACGCCGCGGTACCCGTCGCGCGCCGGGAACTCGACTGTGGTGCGCGCCGGCGGGCGCGCGTCGGCCGGGTCGCTCATCCGCGGGATCGCGCTGCCTGCCGCGCGTCGTCGAGCGTCTCGTGGAGCGCGAAGACGCGATCGAGCAGCGTGATCTCGAAGATCCTCCGGATGTGCGGTGACACGCAGACCACGGCGACCTTGCCCCCGTGCGGGCGGAGTCGCTTGACCGCGCCGAGCAGGACGCCGAGCGTCATCGAGTCGACGAACGTGGCATCCGACAGGTCGACGATCAACGACGTCGCGCCCCCGTCGATGGCACTGGTCACCGCCTCCCGGAGCTGCGGCGCCGTATGGAGGTCCGCCTGCCCGTGGACCGCGATGATCACTCCCGACTCGTCGCCTTCGATGGTTTCGACGTCGAAGTCCGCCGAGTCCGTATCGCTCATGGTCTCTCTTTCCCGCGCCCGCATCGCCGCTGTCAGGGTCTACCCGAGACCCGCCGTGGGCAAACCTACCGCCTCGACGGCGGCGACCCGGCGCGCGCCGTGCCCGGCGAAGTAGGTGGTCGGGCGCGCCGAGAGCCCGAGCAGCTCCCGGGCGACGTCGTTCGTCAACTCCGGCCTCCGACCGCACGCGCGAGCTCGGCCTTCGTCATCCTCGAGCGGCCCTTCACGCCCTTGTCCTTGGCCTCCTCGTAGAGCTGGTCCTTCGTGCGGCCGCGCGGGCCGTTGCGATGGGAGCGCAGCCCCCCGCGCCGCCCGGACGAGATGTCCTCGCGCGAGAGCCGCGACGACTCCGTCGCCTCGCCGTGGCGTGCGCGCTCCTTGTTGACGGTGCGCGCGGCTATTTCCTCGGCCGTGTCCTCGGACATCCCGTCGTCGAGAAGGGAGTCCTTGATGTGCTCGTACTGTCGACCTCGCTTGCTGCCCTTCGTCACTCCGCGTGGCGGCACG
>DASUZN010000090.1:0-4561 GCA_036376855.1 Gaiella sp.
GCCGGTAACTACATCCCGGTGGAGACGACCCCGCAGACGGTCGCGTCCGGACAGACGCCGATCTCGATCGACTGGGACTACAACAACTTCGCGTACGTGAAGGAGTTCCCGTCGGCGAACTGGAAGGTCGTCATCCCCAGCGACGGGCAGTACGCCGGGTACTACTGCCAGGCCGTCAACGCCACGGCGCCGCACCCGTGGGCCGCCCGCCTGTGGCAGGAGTTCATCTACTCCGACCAGGGGCAGATCCTGTACCTGAAGGGGCACGCGCATCCCGCCCGCTTCACCGACCTCGTCGCGCGCAAGGTCATCCCGAAGTCGGTGACGGGCGCTCTCCCGGCGGCCTGGCTCAACGCCAAGGGTGCGAAGTTCGCGAGCCTCGGTCAGCAGGCCAAGGCGAAGGTGGTCATCAACACCGAGTGGTCGGCGAAGCTCGGCTCGAGCTAGGTCTCTGGCGACGCAAGCGGCAACCCACGAAGGTCTCCGGCCGGGCCGCAAGCCCGGCCGGAGATTCTCGTTCGCCTGGCTCGGCGTCGTGCCGTTCTTCGCCTACGCCGCGATGTTCCTGATCCTGCCGGCCGCCACGGTGATGATCGGGGCCTTCAAGAGCACCGACGGCGGCTACACCTTCGACAACATCAGGGCGATCGTCGAGGCGCCGAACATCCGCGACGCGTTCTGGGAGAGCATCCGGATCAGCCTGACGACGGCCTTCCTGGGCGCCCTGTTCGGGCTCCTAATCGCGTACGCGGCGATCCGCAAGGGAACGCCGAACTGGATCCGCTCGGCGTACGGCACCTTCTCCGGCGTGGCGGCCAACTTCGGCGGCATCCCGCTCGCGTTCGCCTTCATCGCGACGCTGGGGACGATCGGGGTCGTCACGCAGCTGATCCAGGACGTCTTCGGCGTCAACATCTACCAGCACGGCTTCGCGATCTGGTCGCGAAGGGGCGTCGAGCTCGTCTACCTCTACTTCCAGATCCCGCTGATGATCCTCGTCATCGCGCCGGCGATCGACGGCCTGCGTGCTGAGTGGAGCGAGGCGTCGTCGAACCTCGGCGCGAGCCGGTGGCAGTACTGGCGGCATATCGGGATGCCGGTCCTCATGCCGTCGATCCTCGGCGCGGCGATCCTACTCTTCGGGAACTCGTTCGCGGCCTACGCGACCGCGTACTCGCTCACCAGCGGCACCGGCCTGCCGCTCGTGCCGATCCTGATCGGCAACGATCTCGCGGGGAACGTCCTCAACAACCCGCACGAGGGCCAGGCGCTCGCGCTCGGCATGTTCGTCGTGCTGGCCGCGATGATGCTCTTCTACATCCCGCTCCAGCGCCGCGCCTCGCGGTGGGCAAAATGAGGCTGCGCCGGCCGCAGATCGCCGCTTCTGCCGTGGTGTGGCTGGTGCTCGGCGCGATCTACTTCCTCGTCCCGCTGATCGCGACGCTGCTCTTCAGCCTCAGGGACGCGCAGACGGGGAAGTGCTGCAGCCTCTCCGCCTACGGCGTCATCCTGCACGACCCGCAGTTCTGGACGACGATCAAGATCTCGTTCAGGCTCGCGCTCGAGACGATCGCAATCGGCCTCCTCCTCTTCGTGCCGACGATCTACTGGGTGCACCTGAAGCTGCCGCGCCTCCGGCCCGTCGTCGGCTTCCTCGCGCTCGTGCCGTTCGTCGTCCCGCCGATCATCCTCGTGGTCGGCCTGCTGAAGTTCTACAAGGACACGCTCCATGCCCCGTTCTGGTTCCTCGGCAAGCCCGACCTCTTCCTCGTCGGCGCCTACGTGATCCTGGCGTTCCCGTACATCTACTTCTCGCTCGACGCCGGGTTCCGCTCGATCGACGTGCACACGCTGACCGAGGCCTCGCGCAACCTCGGCGCCTCCTGGCGCACGACCCTGACGCGTGTGATCCTCCCGAACATCCGGGTCGCGGCGCTGAGCGGCGCGTTCCTCACGCTCGCCATCGTCATGGGCGAGTTCACCATCGCGAGCCTCTCGGCGTTCCACACCTTCCCGACGTACCTCCAGTACGTGAACGAGTCACAGGCCTATCCCGCGGCCGCGGCGACGCTGATGAGCTTCGGCATCACATGGGCGGCGATGCTGTCGATCCTCCTCGTCGGGCGACGTGGCGGCCAGCGCACGGTGCGCGTCGGGATCGGTCGCTGATGGCGCACGTCGAGCTCCAGCAGCTCTACCGCTCCTTCGGCCCGGTGACCGCGCTGCAGGGGATCGACCTCGCGTTGGAGACCGGAGAGTTCGTCTCCCTGCTCGGGCCGAGCGGGTGCGGCAAGACGACTGCGCTGCGCCTCGTGGCGGGGTTCGATCAGCCCGACTCCGGCCGCATCGTCGTCGACGGCAAGGACATCACGCGGACGCCGCCCAACAAGCGCGACATGGGAATGGTCTTCCAGGCCTACAGCCTGTTTCCGAACATGACGGCCGAGCAGAACGTCGAGTACGGCCTGCGGATCCGCCGTCAGGCGAAGGCGGATCGCAGGGCACGGGTCGCGCAGCTGCTCGAGCTCGTCGGGCTCGGCCACGCGACGAAGCGCTATCCCCACCAGCTGTCGGGCGGCATGCAGCAGAGAGTCGCGCTCGCGCGTGCGCTCGCCATCGAGCCGAAGGTCCTGCTTCTCGACGAGCCGCTCTCGGCGCTCGATGCGAAGGTGCGCGTGCAGCTGCGCGAGGAGATCCGGCGCATCCAGCTCGAGCTCGGGATCACGACGCTGTATGTGACGCACGACCAGGAGGAGGCGCTCTCGATCTCCGACCGCGTCGCGGTCATGTGGAACGGGAAGATCGAGCAGATCGGCTCGCCCGCGGAGATGTACGGCAGCCCTGCGACCCCGTTCGTCGCAGAGTTCATCGGCACCATGAACCGCCTCCCGGCCACCATCGCCGACGACGGCGCGATCGACTACGAGGGCCTGAGGCTCCCGGTCGACGCCGCGCAGGGGCTGCCGCGGGGCGAGCGCGTGCTCTGCCTCCTGCGGCCGGAGACCGTCGACGTGGCCATCGCCGACGGTTCGCCCGCCGAGGGCGGGCTGACGGGGGACGTCGTCTCCAAGATCTTCCTGGGCGCGGTCACGCGCGTCCGCGTGGAGGACGGCGACCGCAGCCTCGTCGCCGACCTGTCGACCTCGCGCGCGGCTCCGCTCGCGGTCGGGACGCGCGTCGTCGCGAGCTTCGCGTCGTCGAGCCCCCGGCTGCTGGCCCTCACCGAGGACGCATTGCCGCCCGTGCTCGATCCGGACAATCCGTGAAGATGCCGTCCACGCCGAGCGCACAGAGCACACGCATGCGCTCGGGCTCGTTGACCGTGTAGACGGTCGTCGCGAGGCCGAGCTTCCGCGCCTTCGCCAGCCCGCGGCCGGTCACCCGAGGCTCCCAGAACCCGACTCCCCACGCATAGGACGACGCGGCGCGGATCGAGACACCGAGCCCCACGTGCTGGAGGAGGCGGCGATCGGGCGTCCGTCGCCTCGCCTCGAGCAGCGCCCGGCGCGAGAACGAGAGCACAACGTCGTCGGGGCCGAGCAGCGCCGCCGTGCGGCCCGCGACGTCGTGACGGCGATAGAGGTGCGGGGACTTGAGCTCCGCCATCACGCCGATCCGCCCGCGGGTCAGCTCGAGGACGTCTTCGAGCGTCGGGATCGCGTGTTCGCGCAGCTCTGCCAGCGGTCGGGTACGCAGTGGGCCCCGAAGCGGCGTCAGCCGGTCGAGGTCGACGTCGTGGAAGACGACGAGCGCGCCGTCGGCCGAGACCTGGACGTCGAGCTCGACGAAGTCGGCGCCCACGGCGATCGCCCGCTCGAACGCCGGCAGCGTGTTCTCGCGCTCGTCCGCCGACGCGCCGCGGTGGGCGATCACCCAGGTCATCCGACGAGCGAGCGGACGAGCTCGACGTCGATCGCGTCGACGATGCCGTCGGCCCCCGCGAGCCGCTCGTCCGGGTGCGTGCCGCGCACGGCGAAGCACCGAAGGCCTGCAGCCCGCGCCGACGCGACGCCCGCCTCGGTGTCCTCGAACGCGACGACGTCCGCCGGCGCGAGGCCGTTGCCGAAGGCGCCGAGGGCCTGGACGTAGCCCTCGGGGTCGGGCTTGCCGCGCGTGACGTCGTCTGCTGCGACGAGCGCGGTGAGGCTCTCGGCGAGCCCCGCACCCGCCAGCACCGGCTCGATCTCCCTCCGGTACGCGCCCGAGACGACGGCGACGGGAACCCGCGCTGCGGCGTACCGAACCGCCTCGCGCAGCGCCTTCGGGATCGTCGACCCGTCGGCCCGACGGACGTACCGGTCGATGCGCCCCTCGACGAGCGCGGCGAGCTCGTCGCCCTCCACGCCGAGCCAGCCGCCGACGATTGCCGCCTCCGTGTTCCCCGCGAGCGTGCCGAAGTAGTCGTCCTCGGTCAGCGGCCGCCCGTGCTCGGCGAAGAGCTCCGCATAGATCGCGTACAGGACGGGCTCGTCGTGCGAGAGCGTCCCGTTGAAGTCGAAGACGAGCGCGCGGGCGGTTCTCATCCGGCCGGGAGCCTAGATGTCTAGTGTCGCTCCGTGCC
>DASUZN010000091.1:0-2429 GCA_036376855.1 Gaiella sp.
CTGAGGTAGAACTGCGCGGTGCCAGGCGAGCACGCCGTCGAGGTCGACCGGCTTCACGTCGTGCGGGGCGGTCGAGACGCGCTCGACGGGATCACGCTCGACGTCCGTCGCGGGTCCGTCACCGGGCTTCTCGGCCCGAGCGGGAGCGGCAAGTCGACGCTCATGCGCGCGATCGTGGGCACGCAGATCGTCGCGTCCGGCACCGTGACGGTGCTCGGCGAGCCCGCCGGCTCGACCGGCCTGCGGCGGCGCGTCGCGTACACGACCCAGAGCCCTGCCGTGTACGACGACCTCACGGTGCAGGAGAACCTCCGCTATTTCGCCCGCCTGGTCGACGCGTCGGAGGGCGAGGCGGCCGAGACGATCGAGCTGGTCGGTCTCGGCGACGACGCCGGCACCGTCGTGGGCCGCCTCTCGGGCGGCCAGCGCTCGCGCGTCTCGCTCGCGACCGCGCTCGTCGGGCAGCCGGAGCTCCTCGTCCTCGACGAGCCGACGGTCGGCCTGGACCCGCTGCTGCGGCGCGACCTCTGGGCGACCTTCGGGCGACTTGCAGCCGAGGGAGCGACGCTCCTCGTCTCGAGCCACGTGATGGACGAGGCGGAGCGCTGCGACGAGCTCCTGCTCGTCCGCGACGGGCGGCTCCTCGCGCGCGGGAGTGCCTCCGAGATCCGTGCCCGGACCGGAGCGGAGTCGATGGACGAGGCGTTCCTGCGGCTCGTCACGTCCGAGGCGGTCACGTGAGCGGCGCGATGGCCACCACCGCCCGCGTCCTCCTGCAGCTCCGCCGCGACCCGCGCACTATCGCCCTGCTGCTCCTCGTCCCGATCGTGCTCATCGCCCTGCTCGACTGGCTCTTCGTCGACCAGCCCGGCGTCTTCGACCGGATCGGGGCGCCGCTCCTCGGCCTCTTCCCCTTCATCGCGATGTTCGTCGTCACCTCGATCACGATGCTGCGCGAGCGCACGTCGGGGACGCTCGAGCGGTTGATGACCCTGCCGCTCACGAAGCTCGGGCTGCTCGGGGGATACGGCAGCGCGTTCGCGCTCACCGCGACCGTGCAGGCGACGCTCGTCTCGGCGCTCGCCTTCCTGTTCCTCGGCCTCGACGTCGCCGGGTCGCCGTGGGTGATCGTCGCGCTCGCCGTCCTGAACGCCGTGCTCGGGAGCACGCTCGGCCTCTTCGCCAGCGCGTTCGCCCGCACGGAGTTCCAGGCTGTCCAGTTCATGCCCGCGTTCGTGATGCCGCAGCTCCTCCTTTGCGGGCTGTTCGTCCCGACCGAGGAGATGGCGCGGCCGCTCGAGCTTCTCTCGTACGCGCTGCCGCTGACATACGCCTACGACGCGCTCGAGCGCGTCGCGGTGGACGGGTCGTACGACTGGCGGCTCGCGCTCGACGTCGCCGTGCTCGTCGGCTGCACGGTGCTCGCGGTGATACTCGGCGCCGCGACGCTGCGCCGGCGCACGCCGTAACGGCGCGAGTCGACGACATCGCGCTTCCCGGAGCGACAACGAGCGTGACGATCCGCCGGCAGCGGCTTGGCCCCCGGCGGGATCGCGTCAGGCGGTTCGTCGCCCGAGGGCGCCGAATACGGCTAGGACGAGGGCGACGAGGAGTAGCACGAGCAGGAACTTCGACACCGCCCAGCCACCCACGACCGCCAGCACCACGAACAACAGCACGATCAGCCAGATCATCTTCGCGTTTCCTCCCTTTTCGTCGTTCGGCCCCCGGTATTCCACGTTTGCGTCGCGCGAAAACCCGCTTGCCCGGTGTCGTCCGAAGCCAGAGCGCGAGCGCGAGGAACGTCACCGTTTCCTCGTCCGTCACCAGCGCTGCGGCGAGCTGCTGATCTCGAGGGCGTCGATCCGGTCGACGCCCTCGTACATCGGTCTCCGCCCCGGCTGCGTCCGCGAGCGAAGGAGGATTGCCCGCATCGGGGAGGCACCAAACCGTGGCGAGGTTTCGCGGTTGGTGCGCCCGGCTACCGGCGCGCGTGCACAGCGGCGGGGTGTCGAAACCGCGCCGCATGGGTAGCGCCACTGCGACCACCGTTCGAGAGGAGAGAACATGGACAGCGATCGCGTCGAAGGCAAGACGAAGCAGGTCGAAGGCGAGGCCCAAGAAGGCTGGGGGAAGCTCAAGGACAAGGCCCGCGACATCAAGGATGACGTGGAGGACGCCCTCGACCGAGATGACGACGACGCCGAGGACGAGGCGGACGAGAAGCTCGCCGGCTGAGCGCCCTACGCGCCCACCCGAACGAGCCACGAACGCGAAAGGAGCGAGAGCGTGCCGCCACGCGGAGTGACGAAGGGCAGCAAGCGAGGTCGACAGTACGAGCACATCAAGGACTCCCTTCTCGACGACGGGATGTCCGAGGACACGGCCGAGGAAATAGCCGCGCGCACCGTCAACAAGGAGCGCGCACG
>DASUZN010000092.1:0-4637 GCA_036376855.1 Gaiella sp.
CTGCCATGCCGATCGCGGCATGTACCGCGCTCCAGGCGTTGCGCGACCACGGTCGGGGCGCGCAGGTGACCGCCGTCTGCAGCACCCGGAACGTCGACGTCGCGCGATCGCTGGGCGCGGGCCGGGTCGTCGACTACACGAAGGACGACGTCACGCGGATCGGCGAGCGGCACGACCTTCTGCTCGACGTCGCCGGCAGCCGCCGGCTCGGCGCGCTCGGCCGCGCCCTCATGCCCGACGGGACCGTGGTGGTGATCGGCGGCCGCATGACGTACCGCGGCCTCGGCCCACTCCCCCACCTCGGCGCCACCCTCGTCATGGCGAAGCTGCGGCGCCGGGCGGTGCGGTTCTTCGTCGCCAAGATCGAGCGGGACGACCTCGCCTACCTCGGGTCCCTCCTCGAGGCGGGGACGATCCGGTCGGTGATCGAGCGGACCTACCCGCTCGAGGCGACGCCCGACGCGCTGGCGTACCTCGGCGAGGGCCACGCCCGCGGGAAGATCGTCCTCACCGTCTGACGGCCCCGCGCCACGAGCGCCGCGGCCGGCGGGCGCCTCACCGCGCCCGCCGGCCGTGTCCCCCCGTGTCCTAGAAGGGGCAGTTGCCGGGGGCTGGCGCGTCCTGGCGCCTCGTCGCTCCCGCCGGGATGAGTTGCACCGCGATCGTCTGGGCGACCGCGGAGGTCTCGTTCCGGATGATGTGCACGTGCCCGTCGCCCGGGTCGACGAACGCGTTGTTCGTCGTCCCCGCCGTGTAGACGTGCGGGGTGCAGGCGCGGTCGTCGCTGTCGTACGCGGTCACGCTGCCCTGGGTGACGATGATGAAGCTCGGCCCCGGATGCGTATGCCAGCCGGTGCTGCCCCCCGGTTGCCACGTGTTCTGCTGGACGTACAGGTCGGAGTTGCCCTTCGTCTCGATGTGCTCGTTCCAGGTCGCAGGGACGGTGTGGACGTGCGAGAAGATCTCGCCGAACGTCGCCTGGGCCAGCGTCGTGCCACTGAAGCCCGTCGCCGGCGTCGCGAGGACGTTTGCCGCGTACACGGTCACGCCGAGCACGGCGAGCAGGAACGCCCATGCTGCCTTGGATCTCATCTCTCCTCCGCTTCCGACGAGACCGCCTCGACGACGCGCAGGGGATCGAGGCCGGCCCGCCGCGCGGCGAGCGCCGCGTCACCGGCCGACGGTGCGTCGAACACGTAGAAGCAGATCTCGTCCTCGGGTACGTGGATCGAGCGGTCGAAGCGGACGAGCCTGCTCCCCTGCGTCAGCTCCGCCGCGGCCGAACGCGCCCGTCGCTCGCTCACGAGCCGATCATCCATGCGGCCGCGGGTGAGGTAGGTCTCGACGAGGTAGCTCGGCACCCGACCGAGGCTAGGAGGCCGGTGACGGGATGGAAACGTCAGAACGTCGGAACTTTGCGCACGCCGACCTGCTCGTCCCGCTCGAGCCGTCGCGCGAGCTCGGTGCGTGAACGCACGCCGAGCTTCGCGTAGACGTGTGTCAGGTGGCTCGCCACCGTGCGCTCCTGGAGAAACAGCGCCGCGGCGACCTCGCGGTTCGTCCGCCCCTCGGCGACCAGGCTGGCGACGCGGTGCTCGGCCGTCGTCAGCCCGTCGACGCGCGTACGCCCTCCGACGGCACCGAGCTCCGCCCGTGCCTTCGCGGCCCAACCGGCCGCGCCCATGCGCTCGAACGCCTCGACGGCGCGCTCGATCGCCTCGCGCGCCGGCCGTTTCTGGCGAGCGCGCCGCCGGGCAACGCCGAGGGAGAGCAACCCGCGGGCTGCGCCGAAGAGGTCACCGGCGAGCTCGTGTGCGACGACCGCCCGCTCCAGGAGCTCGAGTGCCCCGCTGACGTCACCGCTTGCCGCCGCGACGAGACCCCTGCACCGGATCACGTGCGCGAGCGCGGTCTCGCGGCCGACGCGGACGGCATCCGCATCCCAGGCGTCGAGAAGACGGCTCGCCTCGTCCAGCTCGCCACGACCGAGAAGGAGCTCGACCTGGTCCGGCGTCCACCAGCGGAGGCTCGGCTCGCCCCACCTGAGCTCCGCCGCCCGGCGGCCGGCGTCGGCGAGACGGGCGGCGGCGCCGGACGGGTCGCCGCTCCAGAGGGCCACGAGGCCGAGCACCGCCACATGCTGCGGCGGGTGCATGCCGAACTGCTCCTCCGCGAGCGAGAGCGCACGCTCCGAGTGCCGGCGGGCAAGGTCGAGCTGCCCGCGGTGGACGGCCACGACCGCGCTCGGGAGATGGTCCTGCGGCACCTCGAGGCCGTACTGGATCGCGACGTCGTGGGCGGCGGCGGCGTGCGCGGCCGCGAGCTCGAGACGGCCAGCCGCGAGCTCGACCCACGAGAGGCCCCAGAGGGCCCTGGCACTTCGCGGCTCATCCCGATCACGCCACTCGCGGTGCTCATGCTCGAGCAGCGCGCGCGCTTCCGCACGTGGAAGCCCGTTGACGATCGCCTGAGTCGCCTCCTGCACGAGGCGCTCGGCTCCGAAGGCGGCCGCGAGGTCGGGCGCGACCGTCCTGAGCTGCTCGTCTGCTCCCGCGTCGCCCCGGAACCATGCGAGCACCGCCTGGACGGCGCGTGCCCGCGTCCGAAGCACGTCGTCGTCCAGCCGCTCGGCGAGCTCGAGCGCGAGCCCGGCGTGATCGACACGCGACCGGAAACGATCCGCCCAGGCGAGGCGGCAGTGGATCGCCGACCGAAGGGCCGGAGGCGCGGTTGCCTCGTCGAGGGCCTGCTCGAGCAAACCGACGGACTCGTCTGCCGAGGCGAGCTCTGCGAGCAGCACGAGCGCCTCCGCGCGCCACGGGCCCGCGTCGGTCTCCGCCAGGAGGCCGTTGGCGATCGCCCGCGCGTGCGTCCACTCCCCCGCGGTCTGGTGCGCACGCGCGGCGGCAAGCGCCCGGCGGCGACGCTCCTCGAGCGCGTCCGGCGGCGTCAGCCGCAGCGCGTGCTCGGCGAGCTCGGCCGCAACCGCCGGTGCGCCCCGTCCCCGCGCCTGATCCGACGCGCGGTCGAGCACCCGCGCCACGCCCGCGTCCGGCTCGTCCTGCGACAGCGCAAGGTGCCGCGCGTGCAGCAAGGGGTCGTCGACGACGGCGGCGATCCGCGCGTGCACACTCGGTCGGCTGTCGCCGAGGCCCAGGTAGAGCACGGACGCAACCAGCGGGTGAGAGAAGCGCACGACGCCGCCCTGCCTCTCGATCACGTGTGCCGCGAGGGCGGGCTCGAGCGCGTCGCCGGAGACCCCGGCCCGCTCGAGCAGGGTCTCCGACGCCGTGCCGAGTGCCGACGCGAGCCCGAGCGCGTCGCGGGTGCGGGCCGGCAGACCGGCGATGCGCGCGTCGAGAAGCTCCTCGAGCGTCACCGGAACGGGCAGCGGGGCAAGCGGATCGGCGTCGTCGCCGAGCGCCCGCGCGATCTCGAGCGCGAAGAACGGGTTCCCCTCCGACCGCTCGTGGATCCGCAGCAGGGTCTGCCGCGGGAACGACCTGCCGAGCCGGTCACGGAGGACCCGATGCAGGGCGCCGGCACTCAGCGGCCCGACGCGCACCCGGTGGCGGTGCTCCTCGCCCACCGCGCGCACGAGCTCGGGCTCGTCGGCTCGGGCGTCCGTGAGCCGTTGCGCAAGCAGCAGGAGCACCGGCGCCTCGCCCAGCCGCCGCAGCGCGAAGGCGAGCGTCCGCGAGGTGGGGAGATCGAGCCACTGGACGTCGTCGATCGCCACCACGAGCGGGGCGGGATCCGCCAACAGCTGCAGCACGTCGCGCACCGCGACCGCGAGGGCGCGGTCGTCGACGGGCTCGTCGGGCTCGTCCTGTAGCAGGGTCACCTCGAGCGCCCTTCTCCGCGGCGCGCTCAGCCTCGGCAGCGTCCCGCCGGCGACATGCTCGAGGAGATCGCCGAGGCCGGCATGCGCAAGCCCGCGCTCTGCCTCCGCGGGGCGCGCCGCGAGCACCACGCGACCCCGCGCGCGTGCAGCATCGACGGCGGCCTGCCAGAGCGTCGACTTGCCGATTCCCGCGTCGCCCTCGAGGACGAGCACTGCCGAACCGTCGTGCGGCTCCTCCAGGAACGCTGCGACAGCGGCCAGTTCCTCTTCCCTGCCGACGACTTCGACCACGATCTCCCTCACGCCGATCGTGACAGAGACGCGCGGAATCGCAAGCGCCGCTAGGGCGGGTCGCGGCGGGCGAGGACGATGCCCGCCGACCATCCCGGCGCACGCCCTCCGCTCGGCGGCCGGATCGAGTCGACGTCAAGGCCGCTCGCCGCGACGAGCCACGAGACGAAGGAGTTCGAGTTCCACATGTCGCCCGTCCCGAGCTCGTCGCGGCCCCAGACGGGCGTCGGCACCCGTGGGACGAGCGCGAGCAGCCGCCGCGCGAGCGCCGGGTCCTCCGTCAGTCGCCATGGGCTGTCCACCGCCTCGTCGAGGTCCAGGACGACGCCGTCGCGCCAGCAGCGGAGCTCGTAGCGAAAGAGCCGAAACCGCCCGAGGGCGCGGTGGCCGACGGCCCCTTCCGAGACGACGCCCCGCTCGGGGCCGTCGTCGTCTCGGATCGGCGCCGACTCGATCGCGAAGCGCCCCTCGGGCACGGACACGATCAGCGCAGAGTGGTACA
>DASUZN010000093.1:0-9806 GCA_036376855.1 Gaiella sp.
GGCGCACGACCGTCCGACGACACCTGTGCCGTCCGTCTGCCGAGACCGCCGAGGCTCTCCTCCCAGACGAGCGAGCCGCAGAGCCTGCGGCGGCCGTGCACCTCGGCCTCGAGCGCGAGCGGCTCTCCCTCGACGGGCGCACCGTCCAGGGGCACGCGCTCGACCGACATCCCGTCCACGACCAGACGCCGCCAGGCCCCGACCGCGATCGCTGCGAGCGCGAGGCCGACCCCCATCAGGGCGAGCGCCGTGGAACCGACGAGCCAGGCGCCCGCGAGGACACAGGCCGCAAGCGCACCCGTGCCGCGAAGCCGGCTCATACGGGCGTCGGTGTCGCTTCGAGCGCCTCCGTGACGACCTCCTCGACGGTGACGCCGGTCGCCCGGGACTCGGGCGCGAGGATCAGCCGATGCGCGAGCACCGAGGTCGCGAGCGCGATCACGTCCTCCGGGACGACGAAATCACGGCGCTCGACGAGCGCGCGCGCCTTCGCCAGGCGCAGCAACGCGATCCCCGAGCGAGGGCTGCCGCCGAGCGCGAGCCTGTCGCTTGCGCGCGTGTGCCGAAGCAGGGCGACGACGAACCGGATGACCGACTCCTCGACGTGCACGCGCCGCGCGGCGGCGATCGCGGCCACGAGCTCGGGATGCCCGGCGACCGAGTCGAGCTGGTCGAGCGGCGGCTCCGTCGTCTGCTCGGCCAGCATCCGCGCCTCGTCTCCCTGCGGCGGATAGCCGATCGTCATACGCACCGCGAACCGGTCAAGCTGCGCTTCGGGCAGTGGGTACGTCCCCTCGTACTCGACGGGGTTCTGCGTGGCGACGACGAGAAACGGCCGCACGAGCATGTGTGTTGCGCCGTCGACCGTGACCTGTCCTTCCTGCATCGCCTCGAGCAGCGCGGACTGCGTCTTCGGGGAGGCGCGGTTGATCTCGTCGACGAGCACGACGTTCGCGAACACGGGGCCGGGCCGGAAGCGGAACGACCCGCTCTGCCGGTCGAAGACGTTTACGCCCGTGACGTCCGCCGGGAGGAGGTCCGGCGTGAACTGGACACGGTGGAAGGTGAGGTCGAGCGAGCGCGCGAGCGCCTTCGCCAGCACGGTCTTGCCCACGCCGGGCACGTCCTCGACGAGGACATGGCCCTCGGCGATGAGGCAGAGGAGCGGGAGCCGCAGCGTCTCCGGTGACGCATGCACCGCGGAGCCGAGGTTCTGCACGACACGTGCCGCCATGTCGGCCGCCGCGTCGCCCTCCACCTGAACCGGCTCGAGCTCGGCGCTCTCGCTCATCGACCCGCCAGCAGACG
This sequence comes from Gaiella sp., assembly GCA_036376855.1. Taxonomy (GTDB): domain Bacteria; phylum Actinomycetota; class Thermoleophilia; order Gaiellales; family Gaiellaceae; genus Gaiella. The sequence continues at coordinate 1,309 of DASUZN010000093.1, forward strand.
CTCGACCTCGTCCAGGATCTCGCGCGCGATCTCCGTCTTCGACGCCTTCGGGACGACGCGCTCGCCGTCCCGCGCCACGAGCACGACCTCGTTGTCGGCGCTGTCGAAGCCGATGTCGTCCCGGCCCACGTCGTTGTAGACGACGAGATCGACGTTCTTGTCCGTCAGCATCGACCGTTTGCGCGCGAGCCCGTCCTCCCCACTCTCCGCGCCGAAGGCCACGAGCACCTGACCCGGCCGCGCCCGGTCACGTCGTGCAGCGCCGAGCGCGCGGGCGACGTCCGCGGTCGGCACGAGCTCGACCGTCCACGGCTCGGCGCTCTTCGGGCGCTTCGTCTGAAGGCTCTCGGCCGGCCGGTAGTCGGACACCGCCGCCGCCATCAGGATCACGTCGGCGTCGTCGCGGGCGAGCGCCTCGCGTCGCAGGTCGGCGGCAGTCGGCACGGGCACAACCTCGACGCCGGCAGGCGCCGGCACGACGAGGTTCGCAGCGAGGAGGGTCACGCGCGCGCCGCGTTCGCGCGCCGCATCGGCGAGCGCCACCCCCATCCGGCCCGACGAGCGGTTCCCGACGAAGCGGACGCTGTCGAGCGGCTCGCGCGTCCCCCCTGCGGTGACGAGCACGGTGCGTCCCGCGAGCGTCCCATCGGCCATACGCCCTTCGAGCAGGTCTCCGACCTTCCGGGCGATCTCGTCGGGCTCGGCCATGCGTCCGGGACCGACGAGCCCCTCGGCGAGCTCGCCCTCGCCCGGCCCGACGACCTCTGCGCCGCGCTCGACGAGGAGCACGAGATTCGCCTGCGTCGCCGGGTGCTCCCACATCGCCGTGTTCATCGCGGGCGCGAGCAGCAGCGGCCCGCGATGCGCGAGGGCGGTCTCGGTCAGCAGGTCGTCGGCCAGGCCGTGCGCGAGACGCGCCATGGTGTTGGCCGTCAGCGGCGCGACGACGAGCAGGTCGGCGTCGACGAGGTGCGGGTACGGGTCGTTCGGCTCGCTCTTCCGCGCGAGCGCCCAGAAGGTCTCCGCGGCGACAAAGCGCTCGGCCCCGCGCGTGGTGATCGGCGTGACGTCGTGGCCCGCGCGGACAAGCAGGCGCACGAGCTCACAGGCCTTGTAGGCCGCGATGCCTCCGGTCACTCCGACGAGGATTCGCGCCACGCGCACATTCTGGCGATTCTTCGTTCGCGAACAGAAATCCGCCGAGCGGATCGCTGCCGCTCGGACCGCTCGAGGCCTACGACGCGGAAGTGTCGTACGCGAACGTGAGCTTGCCCCGGGAGATCTCCTCCATCGCCATCGTCAGGTAGTTCTTCGAGCGCGACTCGACGAGCGGCGGGGGCGCGTCCTCCAGCCCGAGACCCTCTCCGAGCTGGTGGTGGTAGTTGTTGATCTGACGAGCTCGCTTCGCGGCCATGATCACGAGCGCGTACCGCGACGGCGGATCGACGTCGGTGGCGGTGTGCGAGAGGAGCTGGTCGATGCGAGGTTCGATCATCGACGCGCCATGGTACCTGCCAAGACGAGTTCCCGTTCGACGATCGCCGCCAGCACCTCGCCGGCCCGCGTGACGTCGTCGTTTCGCACCATGTATCGGAAGCGGTGCGCCTGCTCGAGCTGGTAGCGGGCGATGGTGATCCGGTCCTCGATCTCGCCGGTCGATTCGGTCGCGCGCTCGCGAAGCCGGCGTTCGAGCTCGTCGACGTCCGCCGAGATGAAGATGGTGCACGCGCCCGGCACCTCGCTCTGCACGTGCAGCGCCCCGTCGAGCTCGAGCTCGAGAACGCACACGCGGCCGTGGCTGCCGATCCGGTCGATCTCAGACCGGAGCGTCCCGTACCGCTTGTGCGACACGTACTCGACCCACTCGAGGAAGTCGCCGTCGTCGACCCGTGCGCTGAACTCCTCGTCGTCGAGGAACCAGTACTCGCGCCCGTCCTCCTCGCCTGCGCGCATCGGGCGCGTCGTCGCGGAGACGGCGACTTCGAGCTGCGGAAGCCGGTCGAGGAGCCCGCGGATGAGCGTGCCCTTGCCGGCGCCGGACGGCCCGGTGACGACGAAGACGGGCTTCACGCTCCCGACCGGCGGGATGTCGAGTCACCGCCGGCGGAGCCGGGGCTCACCGATGGTTGAAGAGATTGACGAGCTCGGCCCGCTGCCGCTCGGAGAGGCCGCCCACCGTCTTCGACTGGCTGATCCGGCACTGGTTCAGAAGGCGAGCGGCCTTGACCCGGCCGAACTTCGGGACAGCCATCAGCATGTCGAAGACCTTTGCAGTCGAGACGTACTCCGGCGGGTCGAGGAGGATCGACTCGATCTGGACGCGGCCGTCCTTCAGGTCCTTCTTCAGCTGCGCGCGCCGGACGCGAATGTCGTTGGCACGCTGGAGGGCTTCCATCCGCTGATCGAGCGACCGTGCGGGTGCCTGGGCGTGCGTCTTCGACGTGACCATTGAGGCGCCGAGTCTAGCAAGCTCTGACCGTGAATCAAGCAGTACCGTTTTCGCGCATTTGCAGGCTTTTTGCTAGGTCGACAACAGAGGTGCGCGACTGGCGGGAAGACCCTCGGAGCCGAGGGCGGCGAGCTCGGGGGTCATCTCGGCCCGGATGCGCCTCGGCGAGAGCGGATCCGCGAAGAGCACCGTCCCGAGCGCGACGGCGCTCGCCCCGACCGCCGCGAGCTCGACGGCATCGCGCCCGGAGAACACACCGCCCATGCCCACGATCGGGACGTCGACCGCCTGCGCGCAGGTGTGGACGCAGGCGAGGGCGATGGGCCGCAAGGCCGGGCCCGAATACCCACCCGCTCCGCGGGCGAGCACGGTTTGCAGCGTGCCCGGGTCGACGGCGAGCCCCCGGATCGTGTTCACGAGCGACAGCCCGTCGGCGCCCGCCGCGACGACCGCGCGCGCCGACTCGGCAACATCCCACTGCGCGGGTGAGAGCTTCGCGTAGAGCGTCTTGGAGGTCGCTCCGCGCGCCGCGGCGACGAGCTCGGCCGCGCTCTCCGGTGCCTCCTCGACGTTCGGGCACGAGAGATTCAGCTCGATCGCGGCGATGCGGTCGTCCCCGTCGAGGCGTGCGCAGCAGAGGGCGTAGTCGTCCGCCGAGAAGCCGCCGACCGAGACCCAGAGCGGGACGCCCAGCTCCGCCAGCCGAGGCACGCTCGCCTCCACGAACGCGTCGATCCCCGGCCCCTGGAGGCCGATCGAGTTCAGCATCCCGTGCTCGGTCTCTGCAATCCGAACGGGAGGGTTGCCCGGTCGCGGAAGCGGCGTGATCGTCTTCGTCACCACGACGTCGAGCGAGCGTGCGACCTCGGGTGCCGTCAGCGGGTCGAGGCATCCGGATGCGTTGAGGAGCGGGATCGTCATACGGCTCCCGCGAGGAGCACCGGCCCTTCGATGCAGAGCCGCACGTAAGACCCGTGGCGCGCCACGACGCAGCCGTGGCAGGCGCCGTAGCCGCACGCCATCGGCGCCTCGCACGCCAGTTGCGCGCCGGGCACGCGCAGCGCGACCGCGGCGAGCATCGGCTCCGGGCCGCAGGCAAGGACGTCGCCGGGCTCGTCGGGAAGCACGTCGGTGACGAGCGTCGGGTCGAGGACGACCTCCGCGTTCGGCACGAGCGCGGCGGCCTCCGCGTGGTGCGCCGTCCGGAAGCCGAGCAAGGCGAGTGGGCGACCGAGGCGCTCGGAGAGGTAGGGGAACGGTGCGACGCCGATCCCTCCGCCCACCAGCAGCGGCCGCGCGACGGAGAGGTCGAAGCCGTTGCCGAGAGGGCCTGTCACCCGGATCGCGTCACCCTGCTCGAGCCCCGCGATCGCACGCGTCCCGGGCCCGATCGGGTCGACGAGGAACCCGAGCTCGCCTTCGGGGGCCAAGCAGAGGCTGAACGGCCGCGGCAGCACTCGACCCGGCGCTTCCAGCATGAAGAACTGTCCCGGTGCGCCCGGATCGAGCCCGCCCCGGGCGAGGCGGACGAGCGAGTACGGCCCGATCGCCTCGTTTCCCCGCACCGTGAGCCGCTCCGAGCGCACGCGTCAACCGAGCTCGTGGTGATTCAACACAAGCGTTGTCATGCGCCGACTCCGATGCGCTCCTGCAGGGACAGGGTCGCCTCCGCGCGCGCGTTCGCGATGGCGTGGACGGCCGCGGCGGCGCCGGCGATCGTCGTGATGCAGGGAACGCGCGCCACGAGCGCCGCCTCGCGGATGAGGTAGCCGTCGGCGCGGGCGCCCGACCCCTGCGGCGTGTTGACGACGAGGTTGCAGCGGTGCTCGCGAATCAGGTCGACGACGGTCGGCTCGTCCGGCTCCGCGTCGGCGACCTTGCCGACCTCCTCCACCTCGAGCCCGGCCGCGCGCAGCGTCCGCGCCGTCCCTGTCGTCGCCACCAGCTCGAAGCCGAGCCCTGCGAGCGCGGCTGCGATCGGCGCGATGCTCGCCTTGTCGCCGTCACGCACGGAGAGGAAAGCGGCGCCCGAGGTCGGCAGCGGCCGTCCTGCAGCCCGCTCGGCCTTCGCGAAGGCCGTCGGGAGGTCGGAGGCGGTCGCCATCACCTCGCCCGTCGAGCGCATCTCCGGGCCGAGCACGGGGTCGGCGCCCGGGAACCGCGCGAAGGGCAGGACCGCGGCCTTGACGCTGACCTCGGACGGGCGCGGCGGCGTCAGCCCAAGATCGGCCAGCCTCTCGCCATGCGCCAGCCGACACGCCGCCTCGACGAGGTTCACGCCGGTCGCCTTGCTCGCGAACGGGACCGTGCGGGAGGCGCGCGGGTTGGCCTCGAGCACGTAGACCGTCTGGTCGGCGATCGCCAGCTGGACGTTGAGCAGGCCGACGACGCCGAGCGCGGGGCCGAGCCGCCGCACGACGTGCTCGACCTCGAGCGCGTTCGCGAGCGTGAGCGACTGCGCGGGCAGCACGCAGGACGAGTCGCCGGAGTGGACCCCCGCCTCCTCGACGTGCTGCATCACCGCGCCGATGAAGACGTCGGTCCCGTCGCAGAGCGCGTCGACGTCGATCTCGATCGCGTTCTCGACGAAGCGGTCGACGAGCACCGGCCCGCTCACCGCAGCCATCGCGGCGCGGAGGTCGTCCTCCCCGTCGCAGATCCGCATCGCGCGGCCGCCCAGGACGTACGACGGGCGGACGAGCACCGGGTACCCGATCTCCCGTGCCGCCGCGAGGGCTTCCTCGATGCCCTCCACCGTCGCCCACGGCGGGCAGCGGACACCGAGCTCGCGGGCCAGCGCGCCGAACTGCTCCCGATCCTCCGCGAGGTCGATCGCCGCGTGCGGCGTTCCGAGGATCCGGTAGCCGCCTGCCTCGATGTGGCGCGCGAGCCGAAGCGGCGTCTGCCCGCCGAACTGCGTCACGACGCCGACCGGCCTCTCCCGGTCGAGGACGGCGAGCACCTCCTCGGGCGACAGCGGCTCGAAGTAGAGCCTGTCCGACGTGTCGTAGTCGGTGGAGACCGTCTCCGGGTTGCAGTTGACCATCACCGCCTCGTAGCCGAGCCGGCGGAAGGTCTGCACCGCGTGGACGCAGCAGTAGTCGAACTCGATCCCCTGGCCGATCCGGTTCGGGCCGGAGCCGAGGATCACGACGCGCGGCTTTGTCGCCGCGGGCGGCCCTTCGTCCTCCTCGCCCCAGGTCGAGTAGAGGTAGTTCGAGCCGGCCTCGACCTCGCCCCCGCAGGAGTCGACCCGCCGGTAGGCGGGCTTGATCCCGCGCGCGTAGCGGGTGCGACGCACGTCGTCGCCCGACGTGCCCCACGCCGCGCCGATCGAGTCGTCGCCCCAGCCCGCGCGCTTGGCGCGGCGAATGTCTCCCGTGCGCAGCTCCCGCTTCGCGGCCTCGAGCTGCTCGACGAACCACGGATGGAGCCCCTCGGGCAGGTCGTCGATCGTCGCCCACGGCGTCGGCGAGCCCGGATCGAGCTCGCGCGAGCCGAACGCCTTGAGGAAGGCCTCGGTGAACGTCCGGCCGATGCCCATCGCCTCCCCGACCGACTTCATCTGCGTCCCGAGCGTCGGGTCGGCGCCCGGGAACTTCTCGAACGCGAACCGCGGGAACTTGACGACGACGTAGTCGAGCGTCGGCTCGAAGCTCGCGGGCGTCGTCTTCGTGAGGTCGTTCGGGATCTCGTCGAGCGTGTATCCGACCGCGAGCTTCGCTGCGACCTTTGCGATCGGATAGCCCGTCGCCTTCGAGGCGAGCGCCGAGGAGCGGGAGACGCGCGGGTTCATCTCGATCACACGGAGCTCGCCCGTGTCGCGGTGCCGCGCGAACTGGATGTTCGACCCGCCGGTCTCGACGCCGACCGCGCGAACCACTGCCGCGGCCGCGTCGCGGAGCTCCTGGTAGGCCTCGTCGGGAAGCGTCATCTGCGGCGCCACGGTGACCGAGTCGCCCGTGTGGATGCCCATCGGGTCGAGGTTCTCGATCGAGCAGACGATCACCACGTTGTCCGCGCGGTCGCGGATCACCTCGAGCTCGAACTCGTCCCAGCCGCGGATCGACTCCTCGACCAGCACCTGGCCGATAGGGCTCTCCGCAAGGCCTCGCTCGACCTGCCGGTGGAGCGAGGCTAGATCGTCTGCAAAGCCTCCCCCGTGGCCGCCCAGAGTGAACGCCGGTCGGACGACCGCCGGTATCGGCGCGCCGTCGAGATCGTCGACGGAGTCGATGATCTGCGACTCTGGCACCTCGAGCCCGCAGCTCTGCACCGCGTCGCGGAAGAGCTGACGGTCCTCCGCGCGCCGGATCACGTCGACGCGGGCGCCGAGCAACTCGACGCCGAGCTCCTCGAGTACCCCGGCGGCATCGAGCTCGATCGCGAGGTTCAGGGCCGTCTGCCCGCCGAGCGTCGGCAGCAGGGCGTCGGGGCGCTCTCGGCGCAGGACGTCGGCGACGCCCTCGAGGTCGAGTGGCTCGATGTAGGTCCGGTCGGCGAAGCCGGGGTCGGTCATGATCGTCGCCGGGTTCGAGTTGATGACGATCGTCCGGTAGCCGTCCTCGCGCAGCACCTTGAGCGCCTGGCAGCCGGCGTAGTCGAACTCGCACGCCTGCCCGATCACGATCGGGCCGGAGCCGATGACGCAGATCGAGTGAATGTCGCGGCGGGCCGGCACTAGCTGGCGAGCCCTTCGACCCAGCGTTCGAGGATCGGCCAGGCGTCGTGCGGCCCCGGTCCCGCCTCGGGATGGAACTGGACGGACGAGGCTCGCAGGTCGGGGAAGTCGAAGCCCTCGACGGTCCCGTCGTAGAGGGACACGTGCGTCTCCTCCGTACCCTCGGTCGGGACAACCGCAAAGCCGTGGTTCTGGCTCGTGACGAGAACACGGCCGCTGCGCTTGTCGAGCACCGGGTGGTTGGCGCCGCGGTGCCCGAAGGGGAGCTTCGTCGTCTCGTGGTCCGTCGCGAGGCCCATCAGCTGGTGCCCGAGGCAGATGCCGAGCATCGGGATGCGACCGAGCGTCTCGCGGACGACCCGCGTCTCGTCCACGAGCGGGGCGGGGTCGCCGGGGCCGTTCGAGAGCAGGACGCCGTCGTGGGAGGCGAGATCGGCCGGATCGCAGACGTGCGGGTAGACGGTGACCGACGCGCCCGCCGCCTGGAGGCGTCTGAGGATCGAGTGCTTGAGGCCGTAGTCGATCACCGCGACGCTGACGGCGCCGTCCTCGTTGAACCGGTATGGGGCAGGAGTGGACACGTTGGCGACCAGGGCGGCGCCTTCCATGGCGGGCGATGCGAGGACCTGTTCCAGCGCGTCGTCGACGGCGAGGCCCTTCTCGTCGGAAACGACGACACCGCGCATCGCGCCGGCGTCGCGGAGCCGAAGGGTCAGCGCACGCGTGTCGATCTCGTCGAGCGCCACGATCCCCCGCTCGGCGAGCCAGAGCGCCCAGCTCTCGCCGCCGAGTCGGCGCATGAGCACGGCGCGCGCGTGCGGTGTCTCGGACTCGAGTCGCGTATCGGCCACGCCGTAGTTGCCGATCATCGGCGCGGTGAAGCACACGAGCTGGCCCGCGTAGCTCGGGTCGGTGACGGTCTCCTGGTAACCGGTCATCCCGGTCGTGAAGACGGCCTCCCCGAAGGCGGAGCCCTCGGCGGCCACGGAGCGCCCGGCGAACGTCGTGCCGTCCTCGAGCAGCAGGTACCCGTGCGTCGATGCGCTCACGCCGCGAACACCACGCGGCCGCCGGCGACGGTCTTCACGACCGCGCCGACGAGTGTCCGTCCCAGGAGCCACGAGTTCGCCGAGCGGGAGCGGAACGTCTCCTCCCGGACGGTCCACTCCGTGTCGAGGTCGAGCAGCGCGAGGTTGGCGGGCTCCCCGACGGCGATGCGTGGCACCGGCAGGCCGAGCGCGCGCGCCGGGCCGGCCGAGAGCCGCTCCAGCAGCGTTGCCAGCGGAACCTCGCCTGTCCTGACGAGAAACGTGTTGAGCGCACCGAACGCCGTCTCGAGACCGGTCACGCCGAACGGCGCCTCCTCGA
>DASUZN010000094.1:0-2546 GCA_036376855.1 Gaiella sp.
GGCATCTTCGGGAAGTTCGGCGGGTATGGCGCCTCGCCCTCGCCGGCGGCCTCCTCGCGCTCGACCCACTCGAGGAGCACCCCGAGGTCGCAGACGACGTCGTCGATCCCCGCCTGCACGTCGCCGAGCTTCGCGAACCGCTCCCGCATCGTCACGAGCGTGAAGTCCTCGGTCTCGACGTCGGGGAGCTCGTCCCACGTGATCGGCGCCGACACGGTCGCGTCCGGCCGCGGCCGCACCGAGTAGGCCGAGGCTATCGTCCGGTCGCGGGCGTTCTGGTTGTAGTCGATGAACACCTTCTCGCCTCGTTGCTCCTTCCACCACGCGGTCGTGACGAGCTCGGGCGCGCGGCGCTCGATCTCCCGCGCGAAGGCCAGGGCGCACCGACGGACGACGGGGAACTCCCAGCGCGGCTCGATCCGCACCGCGATGTGGATCCCGCGGTTGCCGGACGTCTTCGGCCAGCCCGTGTAGCCGATCTCGGCGAGCGTCTCGCGCACGACGGCGGCCACCTGCTTCCCGTCCGCGAACGTCGTGCCCGGCTGCGGGTCGACGTCGATCCGCAGCTCGTCGGGCCGGTCGACGTCCGCGCGCCGCGAGGGCCAGGGGTGGAAGTCGATCACCGCGAGGTTCGCGCCCCAGATCACCTGCGCGAGCTCCGTGACGCAGAGCTCGTCGGCATGGCGGCCCGAGGGGAACGTGACGCGGGCGACCTCGACCCACTCCGGACGCTTCTGCGGCACGCGCTTCTGGTAGATCTGCTCGCCCGCGATCCCGTCCGGGAAGCGCCGCAGCTGCGTCGGCCGCTCGCGGAGCGCGCGCACGATCCCGTCGCCCACCGCGAGGTAGTAGTCGACGAGGTCGCGCTTCGTGTGCCCGGCCTCCGGGAACAGCACCTTGTCGGGGTTCGTGACCTTGACGGTGCGGCTTCCGACCTCGAGCTCGACGAAGGGGGAGGCCATCCGGTGACCCTAGCCATCTGCCGTCTGCCCCTGTGACGTCTTGCCGATCGGGCGGCGTAGGGTCACCATGGAGGAGAGATGAGGGTGCGCCTCGGGCTTCTCGGCCTCGCGCTCGCCGCCGGCCTCGGCGCGTCCGTCGCCGCGGCCTCGGTGAGCGCCGGCCGGCCCGCGGTCGCGCGGCTCCAGGCGTTCGGCGGGTGCCCGTCGTTCCTCGCCTACGCGCGCAAGCAGGCGCTGCCTCTTGTCGGTCCGTGGGGGCTCGGCGGCGTCGTGGGGATCGCCGCCGGTGCTCCCGGGGCAGCCCGCGACGCGGTCGCGGGCGCCCAGGGCGCCGCGCCCGACTTCTCGGGCACGAACGTCCAGGAGGAGGGCGTCGACGAGCCCGACCTCGTCAAGACGGACGGCCGGACGCTCTTCGTCGCCTCGGACGGGCGGGTCAGCGCCCTCGACGTTCGCGGCGGCGGCCGGCCACGGCTTCTGGACACGCTGCGCTTCGACCGCGGGGCGGACGAGCTCCTGCTCGCGGAGGGCCACCTGCTCGTCCTCTCGCGCGGCATCGCAGGGCCGATCCCGATCGACGGCGTTGCGATCCGCGGCCCGGTCCCGTACCCGTCGAAGACGGTGATCGTCGACGTGGACGTCCGCGACCCAGCGCACCTGCGCGTCGTTCGCACGCTCGAGCTCGACGGCAGCTACCTCGCCGCGCGCCTCGTCGGACGCGCGGTGCGGCTCGTGCTCGCCTCGCCGCTCGGTCTTGACCTGCCGTTCGTCCAGCCCGGCGCTCCGGGGACCGCCGGCGACGCCGCCGCTGCGACGGCGAGGAACCGCGACGTCGTCCGCTCGTCCGGCGCGCGGAGCTGGCTGCCCGGCTTCACGCTGCGTGGCGCGGCCGGCAAGGTGGCGGCGAAGGGGCGGCTCGTCCAGTGCCGCCAGGTTGCGCGGCCGCGCGCGTTCTCCGGGCTCGGCCTCGTGACGGTGCTCACGTTCGACGTCGGGCGGGGGCTCGACGCGGTCGACGCGGACGCAATCGTCTCGGACGGGCGCGTCGTCTACGCGAGCCGCTCGAGCCTCTACGTCGCAACGGACCGCTACGACATCCGCCCTGTCGCGGGACGGCCGGTGCCCGGCGGCGTGACGACGTCGATCCATCGCTTCGACATCTCCAATCCGACGCAGACCCGCTACCGCGGCAGCGGGAGCGTCCCCGGCACGCTCCTCGGTCAGTGGTCGCTCTCCGAGCGGGACGGGGTGCTCCGCGTCGCGAGCACGTCGGTGCCGACCTGGTGGGGAGGGCCTGCGACGGAGAGCGAGACGTCCGTGACGACCCTCGCCGCGCGCGGCGACGGGCTCAGCCGGCTCGGTAGCGTCGGTGGGCTCGGCAAAGGCGAGCGCGTCTACGCGGTGCGGTTCATCGGCGACACCGGCTACGTCGTCACGTTCCGTCAGGTCGACCCGCTCTACGTGCTCGACCTCTCGGCGCCGTCGCGCCCGCGCGTCAGGGGCGAGCTGAAGCTGCTCGGCTACTCCGCCTACCTGCACCCGGTCGGCGACGGGCTCCTGCTCGGGATCGGGCAGGATGCGACC
>DASUZN010000095.1:0-2250 GCA_036376855.1 Gaiella sp.
AGGCCGCGGAGGCCGTCTTCGCCGAGCTCGGCTACCACGACGCGTCGATCGTGAAGATCACCGAGGCCGCGGGCGTGGGGCAGGGCACGTTCTACCTCTACTTCGCGAGCAAGAAGGACGTCTTCGACGAGCTCGTCGTCGACCTGAACCACCGCGTCCGCCAGGCGATGACCGAGGCGGCGTCGCAGGGAGCGACGCGCGCCGAGATGGAGCGCCTCGGCTTCGCGGCGTTCTTCCGCTTCACCGCCGAGCATCCGGCGCTGTACCGGATCATCCGCCAGGCGGAGTTCGTCTCGCCCGAGAAGCTCCAGCTCCACTACGAGCGGCTGACCAGCGGCTACGTCAACGGGCTTCGTCAGGCGATGGCGGCCGGCGAGATCGCGGACGGCGACCCCGAGCTGCTCGCCTGGGCGCTGATGGGGATCGGCGAGCTCGTCGGCATGCGCTGGATCCTCTGGGCCGGTCGCGACGAGCTCTCTCCAGAGCTGCTCGACGAGCTCGGCCGCATCATCGCCCGCACCCTCGGCGCCCGGAACGGGAGCGCATGACGCGGGTCGGCCTCACGGCCACGGCCCACTACCTCCCCGAGCGCGTCATGACTGCGGCGGAGGTCGCCGCCGCCAGCGGCATCCCGGAGACGGTGGTCGTCGAGAAGTTCGGCCTGCGCGGCAAGCACATCGCGGCGGAGGACGAGCACGTGTCGGACCTCGCGGTCGCCGCCGGGCGCCGCCTGCTCGAGGAGCAGGACATCGATCCTGCCTCGATCGGGTCACTCGTCTACTACGGCTCCACCTGGAAGGACTACGCCGTCTGGCAGGCCGCGCCCTGGATCGCGCACCGGCTGGGGTGCGTGAACGCCTACGCGATCGAGTTCGACAGCGTCTCCATGGGCACCCCCGTCGCGCTGCGACTTGCGAAGGCGTATCTGACGGCCGAGCCCGAGCTCGGGAACTGTCTCCTCGTCGCCGCCTGCCGCGAGTCGTACCTCCTCGACTATGCGAACGAGCGCTCGCGGTTCATGTTCAACTTCGGCGACGGCGCGGTCGCGGGGCTGGTCACCGCCGCGGGCGACCGGAACCTCCTGCTCGGATCGCACGCCGTCACCGACGGGTCGTTCTCGCTCCAGGTGAAGGTTCCGGCCGGCGGCAGCGTGGAGCCCCCGTCGCATGCGACCGTCGACGGGCGGCGGCACTTCCTCGACGTCGCCGACCCGGCGCAGATGAAGGGTGGGCTCGACGAGGTCTCGCTGCCGAACTTCGTCGCGGCCGCCGAGGGAGCGCTGGCGCGATGCGGCGCGACGCTCGCGGACGTCTCGTACCTCTGCGGGATCCACATGAAGCGCTCGATGCACACGGCGATCGCCGAGGCGCTGGGCGTGCCGCTCGAGCGCGCCGCGTACCTCGACGACACCGGCCACATGAGCGGCGTCGACCCGCTGCTCGCGCTCGACCGGGCGGTACGCGCCGGCGACGTTCGAGACGGCGACCTCGTCCTGCTCCTCGCCGCCGGTACCGGCTACACATGGGCGGCGAGCGTCATACGCTGGGGTGCTGCCCAGCACCCCTTAGAGACCAAGGAGGTCGAGTGAGTTCGTTTTCTGAGCTGGTCGGCAAGGAGCTGGCCCCGACCGAGTGGTTCGAGGTCGGCCAGGAGCGGATCGACGAGTTCGCGCGAGCGACCGACGACCCACAGTGGATCCACACCGACCCGGTGCGCGCCGCGGAAGGCCCGTTCGGGACGACGATCGCGCACGGCTTCCTCACGCTGTCGCTCTGCGTGCCCCTGATGACCCAGACGCTCGGGCTGACGGGCTACCGGATGGGCGTCAACTACGGCCTCAACAAGGTGCGCTTCCCGGCGCCGGTCCCGTCCGGCTCGCGCATCCGCGCGCGATTCACGGTGCAGTCGGTGGACGAGGTGCCCGGCGGCGACCAGGGGGTCGTGCTCGCGACCGTCGAGCGCGAGGGTGGAGACAAGCCGGTGTGCGTCGCGGAGCTCGTGCTGAGGATGATCCGATGAGCCGCTTCGAGGGCAGGACGGCGCTCGTCACCGGCGGCGCGAAGGGGATCGGCGCCGCGACCGCCGAGCGACTCGCGGCCGAGGGCGCGCACGTCGTCGTCGCCGACTTCGACGAGGCGGCGGCGACGGAGACGGCCGAGCGGATCGGCGGTCGCGCCGTTCGCTGCGACGTGACCTCCCGCGTGGACGTCGAGGCCGCCGTGGCCGCCGCCGCCGAGAGCGGTCGGCTGG
>DASUZN010000096.1:0-8499 GCA_036376855.1 Gaiella sp.
GCGATGGCGCCGAGGCCGTCGCCCTCGGCATGCGCGACCAGGTCGGCCGGCTCGATCGAGCAGTCGTGCGAGTGGCTCGTGTGCATGTGCAGGTCGGCGACGATCCAGTCGCGGTCCGCGAGCGGCTCGGTCTCGTGGTGACGCGGTGCGCGCCGGCGCCCTTGCGCCTCCTCGTACACGCGCTCGAGCCGGTCTCCCACGGCCTCGAAGCTCGACGTGGCGATCGCCTCACGATGCCTCTCGGCATCGCGCCCGCGGGCCGCGGGGTCCTCGGCGAAGCGCAACACGCCCGCGGCTGCGAGCTCCGGCTGCTCCTCGACCCCGTGCGGCTCGACGAGCGCGCAGCCCGCGGCCGCAGCCTCGTCGCGGAGGCGGCCGAGCCCGTCCGGCGAGGGGACGACGATCGCGGCGCCGCGGAGAATCTCGGCGCGGGCCTCGCTCCGCGCGGCCGTGCGGAGGTGGACTCGGTCGCGCAGGTCGAGCGGGATCGAGGGGCGCGCGGCCAGCGGCGCCGTGCGCAGCAGGATCGCTTCCCAGCCTGCGAGATCCCGGAGCGCGCGGAGCGCGGCGCGGACGACGGGACGGCCGCCGGCGGCGGTCTCGATCACGACGACGTCGGTCTTGCTCGCCGCCGGCGCGAAGCGCTCGAGGTCGACGCCTGCGGGAACGACGGTGTACGCGCCGGGAAACCGCGTGCCGGCGCGCTCGGCGACGTCCTCGCCTGTCGCCGTCAGCCTGTCGATGCGCGCGAGCAGGCGGTCGCGCTGGTTCTTGCGGGGCGGGAAGCCGAGCCGCTCCGGGTCGACGAAGGTGGCAACGGTCGTCGTCCGGGCCTCGAGGAGCGCCACGTAGGCGAGGCCCGGCACGGCGGGGTCGAACCCGTGGACGACGTCGAAGTCCCCGCGTCGCAACGCCGTCGCGACGTTCGCGCGGACCCCCACGGGGATCCCGACCGCGGCGCGAGGCGAGACGGGAACGGCGCGCGACACCGCGACCACTCCCTCGAGCTCGCCCGTCTGGAGCGCGCGCCGCCCCGCGAGAAGGTCGGCCGAGCGCGACGACGGAGTGAGCACGACGACGGTATGACCTCGCGCGCGCAGCGCGTCTGCGACTCCGGCGACGTGCTCGTTCGTGTCGTGCGGCACCGACCACGCGTGAGGCGTCACGAGGCAGATCCGAAGCGGCACGGCCCTCGATTGTAGGGGCGGGTACCCTCGCCGGGTGAGCGACGTCACCATCACCGTGCGAGCGAACGGCCCCTACAAGATCGTCGGGCCGGCGCGGATCGTCGACCCGGAAGGCCGCGAGCTCGAGCTGCCGCCGGGAGACGCGATCGTCCTCTGCCGCTGCGGGCACTCGCGGACGAAGCCGTTCTGCGACGCGACACATCGGCGAATCGGCTTCGAGGCCGACGTCGCCGCACGCCGCGGGTAGGCGCCTGGTGCCCGACTCCGAGTCGGACACCAGGCGCCCCCGCACCTACGCCTTCGCCGGGGCCTTCGCTTTCCTCTCCGACGTGCGCGCGTTCTGCTTGATGAACCGCTCGGTGTTGTCGCGCGCCTCGCTGTCCACGATCTGGACGGGCGGCGACTTCATCAGGTAGCTCGACGGAGCCTCGAGGGCGCCGGCGATCCCGTTGTTGAGCGCGAGCTTCGCGAGCCGGACGGCGTCGATCACGATGCCGGCCGAGTTCGGCGAGTCCCACACCTCGAGCTTGAGCTCGATGTTGAGCGGCACGTCGCCGAACGACGAGCCCTCCATGCGGATGTACGCCCACTTGCGGTCGGTCAGCCACGGCACGTAGTCGGACGGGCCGACGTGGACGTTGTCCGCTCCGATGTCGTAGTCGAGCATCGAGGTGACTGCGTTCGTCTTCGAGATCTTCTTCGACTCGAGGCGCTCCCGCTCGAGCATGTTGCGGAAGTCCGAGTTGCCGCCGACGTTCAGCTGCATCGTCCGGTCGAGGTGGACGCCGCGGTCCTGGAAGAGCGTCGTCAGGACGCGGTGCGAGATCGTCGCGCCGACCTGCGACTTGATGTCGTCGCCGATGATCGGGCAGCCGGCGTCCTCGAAGCGCTTCTGCCAGTACGGCTCGCGCGCGATGAAGACGGGCATGCAGTTCACCATCGCGACCCCCGCCTCGAGGATCTGCTCCGCATACCACTTCGTCGCCGCCTCGGAGCCGACCGGGAGGTAGTTGACGACGACGTCCGTCCCCGTGTCCTTGAGGATCCTGACGACGTCGTCGGTCGGGCCGGGCGCCTTCTCGACGACCTGTGAGAGGTACTTGCCGATCCCGTCGTGCGTCATCCCGCGCGAGACGGTGATGCCGGTCTTCGGGACGTCCGCGAACTTGATCGTGTCGTTCGGGTGCGCCCAGATCGCGTCGGCGAGGTCGACGCCGACCTTCCCCTTGACGACGTCGAATGCGGCCGTCAGCTCGATGTCAGAGATGTGGTACCCGCCGAGGTCGACGTGCATGAGACCGGGGACGGTGTCCTCCGGCTTCGCGTCCTTGTAGTACTCGATGCCCTGGAGGAGCGAGTTGGCGCAGTTGCCGACGCCGATGATCGCGACGCGCACCTTGTCCTTCTGGCGCCCGCCGTTCTTGGAGCCGTTCGTGGTGGCCATGAGGTCCTTTCCCTTGCGATTGCTCTGTGCCGGGACGCCGAGCCCGTCGGCGAGCGCAGAGAGGATCACGTCGTTCGCGTTGGAGTCGCGACGCGACGCCTCCGCCTGGATCTCGTCCCGGAGCTCCGGCGACACCCGGAGCAGGAGGACGGGGCTCGACCCGGCAAGCACCCTGCGGCGGTGCCCGGTCGGGGTGAACGGGACGCCGAGCTCGTCCGCGAGGATGCCGACGGCGACGTCGTTGACGTTGGATGCGCGCCGGGCGGACTCCCGCACCAGTGCGCCCTTCAGCGGTGCCGGCATCCTGACGAGAATGCCCGTGCGCTTGCGGGAAGTGCTAGCAGTCAAAGTGCTAGCAACCTAGCAGATCGCGTTGCGCGGCGCGCCCTAGTTGATCGTGCACCGCGCGTCGGCGCCGAGCACCGAGCGCTGGTGAGCGTTCGCCTCGTTGTCGGCGGCGGCGTCGTAGGCGGCGGGCGATGGCCCCTGCCACATCACGTCCGGGGTCACGCCGGGGCCGATCACGGTTGCGCGGTAGCGCGTCCCGTTCCCGACGCCATGACCGCCGTGCGCGTAGAAGCCGTAACAGAAGCCTCCGCCAGGCGCGTGGGTCAGGAAGCTGTTCTCACGCTGCCAGCCGGGCCCGTACGCGGAGCCGAGGGTGTCGACGAAGACATTGCGGCCGTACGTGTCGAGCGGGACACCGAACCGCGTCGAGCGGAAGCCGTAGACGCCCTGCCCGCCGTATGTGAGCCGCCCGTACAGGTGGTGGAAGCGGCGGTACGACCAGTCCGCCCAGATCTCGAGCCTCGCGACCTGCCCCGACCAGTGCGAGAGCCGCAGCTCCGAGGCACCTCTCGTCCCTGTCGGCGTTACGCCGTAGTTCGGAAGCATCCGCTGCCATGCCTGCAGCGCCCAGTGCGTCCCGTCCGGGGTCGTGCATGCGGCGACCTTCCAGGCGAGCGGCGGACCTCGGTAGGCGCCGCAGACGTTGCGGCCGATCGAGCCGCCGTAGGAGAGCTGGAACGCCACCTGCGGCACGCCCTGGCTCGGCGCCCGCGCGTTCACGGCGCCCCATGCGAGGAGCTGTCGCGTCTGGCCCTCCGAACGGAACGTGATCAGCGCGCGACCCTGCGCGTCGGCCTGGACGCGGACACCCGTCGCGTTGCGCCCGATCAACTCGGACGACTGCGCCGGCGCAGCGGCAACCATGGCGACCGCGGCGACGCCGATCACCGCTGCGACATGCCGTATCGGCGGTGCCAGCGCTGCCGTCATCCCCTGTCCTCCTCGGTCGCGGAGAAGTGTGACACCGTGAGACCCGGAGGGCCAAGTCGGCACGCCCTCGGTTGCCGTCGGGGCAACCGGGCCGACCTGCACGGCCTGTCATCGCCGCGATCCGAAGCTCCAGGTCGAGGTCCAGCGCAGCGTGTGCGTGGCGCCGAGGTTCTGCGACCCTGGCTTGTTGCCGCGAATCGTCGTCAGCCGATCGTCGACCGAAACGCCTGCCGTGACTCGCCCCAGCGTGGCGAACGGATGCCCGATGTCGTACTCGGTCTGCGTCGTCTCGGTTTTCCCCCCCGTAGGTGCAGGTCTGGGTCGCTGTGACGAGAAGCTCGTCCGGCGCGGCGAACGTCGCCCGGAAGCGAGGCCTCGCCTCGTACCGGGAGACCTCGAGGAACAGGTCGTACCGGCCGATCTTCCGGGACCCGGCGCTCGACCAGGTGCAATTGGGCCGCGATCCGGAGGCAGACCACCGGATGGTGCCGGTCTTGGAGACGTACGACCACAGGTCGCGCGCCCGGTAGCCCTTCGTGGCATGGCCGAGCGTCACCGTCGCGGTGATCGTCGCGCGCTGGCGGACGCTGTTGTCGACCTGCTCGTAGCTATGGCTGACGGTGCCGATCCAGCGAGCCGGAGGGCGGACGGTGGGGGTGGCGGCCGTTGCGCCGTGGGCCGCGACTAGGACGACGACGGCGCCGAGAGCGCCGATGGAGCGGGAAACGGACATTCGCGTGCCTCCGGTGTGGTCAGGTCGTGTCGTCCGGCGGATCGTCGCAACCGGCATCGACCGCCTCGACAA
The DNA here is from genome assembly GCA_036376855.1 of Gaiella sp. Classification (GTDB taxonomy): domain Bacteria; phylum Actinomycetota; class Thermoleophilia; order Gaiellales; family Gaiellaceae; genus Gaiella. The sequence goes on from DASUZN010000096.1 coordinate 4,715, forward strand.
TTCGCTCGAATCGGAGTGCGGCCCGCCTGCCGGCTTCGTCGAGGACCGAGGCGGACGGCGCCTCGAACAGGTGCAGGATGGTCTCGTCCCTGGGGAGGAACGTCGTGCGGACGTACCGCACGTCCTCACCGAGCTCGGCCGTCCGCCGTGCGCGCTCTCGCGCCTCGTCGACCTCGACGGCGGACACGTACGACTCGACGAGGTAGCTCGGCACCGCTCACGTCCCGATCGTGTGCTCGACCGGCGGTCGGGCGAGCTCGAGCACGGCGTCGGCCCCCGCGACGACGGCCGATGCGACGCGGCCGTCCGCGTCGACGAGCACCGCCATCGGCGTCCCCCCGGCGCCGAAGGCGGTGCCGGCCTCGTAGTCCGGGTCGAGCAGCACGGTGGACGAGAAGCCCTCGGCGCGCGTGCTCTCCTCGTCGCCCGACGAGACGACGACGAGCCGTGGATGGACGCCGTTCGCCGAGGTCTCCCAGGCGAGCACGTTGTCGTGCATCGACCGGCAGAAGCCGCAGTCCGGGTTCCAGAACAGAAGAACGGTGTCGCGGCCCCGGAGCTCTGCGAGGGAGAGTGGTGCGCCATCGAGCGTCGCCAGCTCGAGGTCGGGAGCGTCCGCACCGTGTGGGAGTGTCCTGAACCCGTCAGCCTCCCGGTGCACCGCGTCTGCGACGAGCGTCTCGATCTCGGACCGCCCCGACGCGAGCCAGCGTGCAATGGTGCCGTCCGGTGCGATGAGGGCGGCGCTCGGAGTCCCGGTCACCTCGAACGAGGCGGCGATCTCACGCGACGCGTCGACAAGGACCTGCTCGAGGGCGAACTCCTGTGCCTCGGCGGCCACAGCGTCCGGCGTGCCCTCGCAGGCGAAGGCGACGGTGAGCGTGCCGGCATGCTCCTCCTGCCACGCTGCGGCCCGGGGCAGGAGCTCCGCGCACGGGCCGCAGTGCGTGCTCGTGAAGAGGAGCAGCAGTGGGAGGCCCTGGGCGAGCAGGTCGTCGCGGGTGACGCCGACGCCGCCACTCGTCTTGCCGATGCCGGCCTCGCCGTGGACGAGGAGCACCGGCGGATCGCGCGTCGCGAGCCAGCCTTCGACGGCGCGCCACTCGGCGTCTCGACCGACGACCTCCATCTCGTCGGAGTATGGACGGTCGCCTGCCGGAGGAGTCAGGCGGGCTCGGCGAGCTCGCGCAGCTGCCGCCGCACGAAGAGCATGCGCTGCACGACCGTGACCCACGCCATCAGCGCGAGCAGGTAGATGGGCCACTGGAGCCAGCCCCACGGCGCAAGCCCGAGCCCGACGGAGACGATCACGACCCGCTCGAGGCGCGAGCCGAACCCGACGTCGCCGCGAAGGCCGAGCATCTCCGCCTTCGCGCGCGTATAGCTGACGAGCATCGAGCCGATCACCGCGAGGAACGTCGCGACGAGCGCGACCTCGTTCCCGTCGCGCATGAAGACGAGCCCGATCGCGGTCAGCATCGCCGCCTCACCCAGGCGGTCGAACGTCGAGTCGAGGAACGCCCCGAAGACCGTCCCCTTCCCCGCGGCACGGGCCAGCGCACCGTCGAGGATGTCCGCAATCGACCCCGCGACGAAGAGGACGCCGCCGAGCCAGAAGAAGAGGTACTCGTTCCGCTGCTCGAAGCCGACGAGCACCGCGCCCGCGACGCAGAGCGCGAGCCCGGCGATGGACAGCATGTCGGGTGTCAGCTTCGTGCGCGCGACGCCCTGCATCGACCGCCGAAGGATCTCCCGCGCAGCGGCGGTGTACTCCTGCTTGACGCGGTCTAGCTGGGAAACGGCGTTGGTGCCGGGCTCGACCCCGGCACCATCGCCCGGGTCGCTCACGCGGTGCCCGCGAGCACGCGTGGAAGGCGCTTGCGGAAGAGCAGGAGCGCGGTGAGGAGCGCGATCGCGAACCCCGCAGCGCAGTCGAGCCAGTAGTGGTTCCCAGTGCCCATCACCGCGAAGCAGACCCATGCCGGCCACGCGAGCCACAGTGCCCGCGCGAGCCACGAGCGGCAGACGGAGGCCATCACGATCCCGACGATGAGCGCATCCATCGCGTGCAGGCTGGGCATTGCCGCATACGGGTTCGCCGCGAAGGCGATCAGCCCGCTGTCGTGGTTCACCGACGCGTAGTCCGCGAGCGTGTCGCTGAAGCCCCACTCGGGGTACATCCGCGGCGGCGCCGTCGGCATCAGCACGTACCCGATGAGCCCGAGGACGTTCGCTCCGATGAGCCAGTTGCGGAAGTCGGCGAACCGGTCGTAGTGACGGAAGTACACGTACAGGAGCGTCAGGCCGACGACGGCGAACTGCGAGAGCCAGTAGGTGTACGACGTCGCGAAGATCAGGAAGCCCGAGCTCTGGACGAAGCCCTGGATCGTCGGCTCGATCAGCGTGTGCAGGCGATTCTCCGCCTCGATCACGAGGGTGCCGTTCCAGAACGCCTCGGCGACCTCTCGGTCCGCGGCGCCGCGCACCACCTGATAGATGGCGTAGAAGCCGAACCACACCGCGAACTGGAGGGCGAAATGCGCCCATCCACGCGGCAGCCAGCGTGCCTCCGCGTAGCTCGTCACTCCACGGCGATTCTAACCAGGCGGCCTGCTGGCCCGGCAGGGGAACGTGTGTCACGATCCGCCGGGCGACCACAGGAGGCACGATGGACGGCTTCACGATCAGGCACGACGACGAACTCGAGCGCGACTACGGCAAGTGGGTGCTCGTGCGGCGATCGCTGGGCGTGAGCACGTTCGGGATCAACGCGGTCGAGCTGCCGCCCGGCGAGTCGATCCCCGAGCACGACGAGGTCGACCGCGACCACGAAGAGGTCTTCCTGGTGTTGGAGGGATCCCCGACACTCGTCGTCGACGGCGCCGACCACCCGCTGCGCGAAGGCTCGTTCGCGCGGCTCGACCCGACGCCGAAGCGGACGGTGCGGAACGACGGCGACGCTGTCGCACGCATCCTCATCGTCTCCGCCCCTGTGACGAGCGGCTACGAGCCGATGGGTTGGGCGTAGGAGCCGGGACAACCCGGTTGCGCCTGGCGTTCGCCGCCACCGCGGCGATCGCGGTCGCGGTCGTCACCGGCGGCTGCGGCGGCGACGCGCCTACACCTGACCCGTCGTCCGACGAGGCGCTGTCCGCAACGGAGCTCGGTTGGATCCGCGAGTACAGCGACTGGACGATCGACGTGTACGACGAGGAGCTCGGCCCGTCACCGGGGCGCGAGCTCGTCCGGACGTGTCGAGCCCGCCTCGAGGTGTTGGGTCCACCGCCGACCGATCGGCTGGCGGCGGCCTGGGAGCGTGCGGCCGCCGTCTGCCCATTCCTCTCCTCGGCGGGCTCGCTTCGGCGTGCGAAGGACGTCGTCGACGATGCGGACAAGCTCGTCATCCCGCTCTTCCTCGACAGCAACGAGCTGCCGCTCGACAGGGCGGTCACGAGCGCGAGCCGGGCCGACCTGCGCCTCTCCGCCGTCGCTTCGGGCGCCGCGCACCACTCGCAGGAGGTCCGTTGCTGGTCAGACGTGGACTGGCGGCGGCTTGTGCGCGAGGACAATGCCTGGCACGTCGAGAGCGACGACCCGGACGAGCTAGCCGGATGGCAGGACGCCGACACCGACAGGATCCACATGCACCTCGACCAGTGCAATCTGCTCCGCCGGCTCGGTCGTGAAGACGCCGCGCGCTGGGGGCGAACGGAACGCGTCGAGGCCGCGGACTCGCTCGCCACGCTTGCGCACGAGGTCCAGCACGTCCTGTTGCCGGACGCGGA
>DASUZN010000097.1:0-5947 GCA_036376855.1 Gaiella sp.
CAGGAGCCGCGCGAGCGTCGTTCGCAGGTCGCCGCGCTGCACCACCGCGTCGACGTGGCCGAACCGGAAGTTCGACTCCGCGAGGCCGAAGTCGTCCGGGAGCTTCTCGCGCGTCGTCTGCGCGACGACCCGGGGGCCGGCGAACGACGTCAGCGCGCCCGGCTCGGCGAGGATCACGTCTCCGAGGCTCGCGAAGCTCGCCGTTACCCCTCCGGTCGTCGGATGCGCGAGCACCGAGATCAGCACCCCGCCGGCGTCCTGAAGGTCGCCGACGGCCACCACGGTCTTCGGCAGCTGCATCAGCGCGAGGATGCCCTCCTGCATGCGGGCGCCACCCGACGCCGAGACGGAGATCAGCGCGCCGCCGTCCTCGGCCGCCCGCTCGCACGCGCGGGCGAACCGCTCGCCGACGACGCTCCCCATCGAGCCGCCCATGAACGCGAAGTCCATCGCCGCGATGCGGCACGGGTGGCCCTCCACCGCTGCGCGGCCGGTAAGGATCGCGTCGCCGAGGCCCGTCCCGAGCTCCGCCTCGGCCAGCCGCTCGACGTAGGGCCGGAGATCGAAGAACTCGAGCGGGTCGGCCGACCTCAGGTCACCGTCCTCCTCGTCGAACGTGCCGGGGTCGGCGAGCTGCGTAATGCGCTCGCGCGCACGGACCGGAAAGTGGTGTCCGCACTGGGGGCAGACGCGGAGCAGCTCGGTGAGCTCGTCGTCGCGATAGTGCGAGCCACAGCCCGGGCAGGTGTTCGGATGACCGCCGGAGCCGTCACGCCCGGACGGGTCCGACTTCTTGAGCTCGATCGAGACGTCGATGTTCCCGGTGGTCGACACCTCGGGCATCTTAGTGCCGTCGGGTCAGAGCCCGGCCGCGCTCGCGAGCCCCGTCAGGATCGCCGGATCGGCACCCGGCGCGAGGCCCGTCAGCCCGAGGCCCGCGACCCGTCTCCTGCTCGCCACCTCGAGCAGCAGTCGCTCCACGTCGTCCAGCCCGAGACCACGCGGCGCAGGGAAGAACACGGGCAGGAGGCCCGGCTCGAGAACGTCGAGGTCGAGCGCGACGTAGACGGCGTCGGCGCCGTCGAGCGCACGGGAGAGGTCGTCGTCGATCCCGTGCACGGCGACGTACTCGCGCTCCGGCGGGTCGAGGTCGCGGGCGCCGACGAGCGCGACGTCGTCCGGCCGGACGCTCTCCTCGTCGATCGCCATCCGCAGCGCCATGCCCCAGAGGTTCCCCGACGGCGAGCTCTCGGGCGTGTTGAGGTCGCCGTGGGCGTCCAGCCAGACGACGGCCAGCCGGCCGTGCCGCGAGGCAAGCCCGCGGATCGCCCCGATGTGCGCACAGCAGCAGCCTCCGAGGACTAGCGGGCGCTGCGGAAGCCCGCGGGCGATCGCGTCGGACTGCTCGTCGAGCGTGTCGCGCTCGACCACGAGCGCCTCGGGGTACGCCAGCTCCGTCCATGCCGCCTCGGCCATCTTGTCGCCGCCGCCGCCCCATGCACGCGGGACACGAACGAGCCCGGCGGCGTACTCCGTCCCGCAGCTGTGGCATTCGTAGATGTCGTCGAAAGCGACGGCGGTGAGCGTGCGGCAATGTGGGCAGCGGGCTCGGAGCGCGCTCACAGCACCCGCTCCCACGTGTCCGAGCGGCTCGTCGCGCGCATGCCGACCCCTCGATAGAGCGCGAGCGCTCCCGTGGTGTTCTCGCTGTCGACCCCGAGCGCGGCTCGCGGACGCCCGATCGACCGGAACAGCCCGAAGCTCTCGAGCAGGAGCGCCCGCGCGAGGCCGCGGCGCCGCCACGGACGGCGGACCGCGAGAACGGCAACCCACCCGCGTGTCAGGTCGTCACCTCGCGACGAGACACTCATGCAGAGCGCCGCGATCTCCCCGCCGCTCTGGACGACCCGCCACAAGGACGTGTCCCGGTCCCGCCCCAGGTTCCAGGTGCACCAGTCCGCGAAGCTCTCAGGGACAAAGCCCCAGTGATCCGCGAACGCCTCCACGTACGCGCCGTAGACGGCCCGTTCCTCGCCCACCTCGAACGGCCGTGACGTCAGCCCTCCGGGCCACACGGGCTCCTCGGTCGGCGCCTCGAGGTCGATCTCCATGGTGAACGAGCTCCGGACGACCTCGAAGCCGCGCCGCGACAGGACCGACCGGTAGTCGTCGTCTCCTTCGTTCGCAGGCGCACGGATGCGTGCGCCGGCATCCCCGAGCTCGTCCGCCCGACGCTCGACCACCTCGAGGAGTCGCTCGACGACGCGGGCGCGGCCCGGAGGGACGCGGAGGTCGACGTTGACGACCTCGCGCTCCGCGGCGAAGGCGCTGACGTCCGCATAGCCGACGATCCTTCCGCCCTCGACAGCGAGGAACATGTCGCGGGCGGGATCGATGTCCTCGAGCTCGAACCATCGCTCCACGCGTTCCGCCGTCTCGTCGACGGGACGGCCCGTGGCGGCGGCGTGGGCGTTCAGAACCTCCGCGATCCCCGCGGCATCCGACGGCGTCGGCGCGCGAACGGCGAGCTCAATCGCCTGCACGAAGCTCCTTCTGCCACAGATCCGCCCGCCAGAGGACATGCATCCCCGCTCGTTCGTAGAGATGCGTCGCACCGGTCGGGTTCTCGACGTCGACGCCGAGCGCGACCGTCGTCTCGCCCGTCCCGCGGAAGCGCCGGAACGACTCGCGAAGCAGCGCGAGGCCCAGCCCGCGTCTGCGCCAGTCGGGCCGCACGCCGAGCGTCCCGACGAAGCCCCAGTCCCCGTTCTGCTTCGCGTAGTTCCGGGAGAAGGCGACGACCTCGTCGCCCGCCCAGACCACGGGCGCAAGAGCAGGGGCGAAACCGCGCCGGCCGAAGACGCGCTTGCGCCAGGGGTCGTAGTCGAGCGCGACGTAGTCCCACTCGCCCGCGAAGGCCTCGAGCTCCGCGGCGTGGAGCATCCGCCCGTGGCTGTCGGGCTCGAAGGCTCGCAGCTCGACGCCGTCCGGCCACACGGGATCGGGCTGCGGCTCGGAGACGTCGATCACCATGCGAAAGAAGCTCCGCGCGTACTCGAACCCGCGGCAGGCGAAGAGCGCGGGCGCGCGCTCGTCCCCCACGAGGTGGGCCGACTCGAGCACGATCCGCTCGCCTTCGGGCCACTCGGGGCTCAGGGCCTTCACCCGCTCCTCGAGCAGGCCGAGGAGGCGCGCGCCGACCCCGCGGCCGGTGAGCTCGGGATGGACGTACGCGTCACCGAAGTAGCGGCCGCCCTTGCGCTCGAGGAGGTGGGCCACCCCGGCGATCCTGTGGTCGGCCTCCACGAGCCAGGCGTTGCGTTCGACGTCGAGGCCGTCCCACTCCTCTTGGAGCTCCGCCGCGGTCCAGTCCGAGTCGCCGTAGACCGCCGTCTCGGATGCCTGTAGCACCGCCAATGCCTCGTCGAGGCGGTCCGGCGCGGGTCGCAGGACGTTCACCGAGAGAGCGTATGGGCTCCCGACGGCGCGGGTGGTGCGGCGGGCCGCACGCTCGCCTACGGTTGCGCGGTGGAGTCTCTCGTGCTGCGCGACTTCGTGCCCGGCGACTGGCCCGACGTCAGGAGGATCTACGCGGCCGGTCTGGCCAGCGGCGTCGCGTCGTTCGAGACGAGCGTTCCCTCGTGGGGGGAATGGGACGCGGCGCACCTGGACGTTCTTCGGTCGGTCGCGGTGGCGGACGAGACGATCGTCGGCTGGGCGGCGGTCACCTCGGTGTCGGGGCGCGACTGCTACCGCGGCGTAGTCGAGCACTCGGTGTACGTCGACCAGGCCGCGCGCGGACGCGGCATCGGGAGGGCGCTCCTCCTACGTCTCATCGCAGACGCGCCGACCCACGGGATCTGGACGATCCAGACCTCGATCATCGCCGGCAACGCCGTAAGCCTCGCGCTCCACGAGGCCGTCGGCTTCCGCGTCGTCGGTCGCCGCGAGCGGATCGCCCAGCGCGACGGCATCTGGCACGACACCGTGCTCCTCGAGCGCCGGCTGCCGTGAGGCGCCACGTCGGTGTCAGACACCGGTTTCTGTCAAGACGTCACGGTGCGACGCGGCGCGTCTGAACGTATCGCTTGTCGAGAAATGACAGCGGTGTCGGCGTTCATCTCGCGTCGCGACCCGTGGACGAAGCGATACGAAGCCGGCACTGGTTTTCCACAGGCGGGCATCGGTGTCTGACACCGTCCTCCGCCGGCCGCGAGCATCGGCCCGTGCCTCGGTCTCCTGCGAGCTCAGCCGTGCCAGCGGCGGAAGACGACGCAGGCGTTGTGGCCGCCGAAGCCGAACGAGTTCGAGACGCCGATCTCGACCTGCTGCTCACGCGACGCGTTCGGGATGTAGTCGAGGTCACACTCCGGGTCGGGGACTTCCTGGTTGATCGTCGGCGGCAGCACGCCCCGTTGGAGTGCGAGGATCGTGAACGACGCCTCGACCGCGCCCGCCGCTCCGAGACAGTGGCCCGTCGCGCCCTTGGTCGACGAGACCGGTGTCGCGTATGCCTTCTCCTCGCCGAGCGCGAGCTTGATCACGCGCGTCTCGGCGCTGTCGCCCACCGGCGTCGACGTCCCGTGCGCGTTGACGTACCCCACCTCGTCGGGCGTGATCCCCGCGTCTTCGAACGCCATCCGCAACGCTCGCGCGGGGCTCTCACCGGTCGGGTCGGGGTCGGACACGTGGGTCGCGTCGGACGAGAGCCCGTAGCCGAGAAGCTCCGCGTAGATCTTCGCGCCGCGCGCCGTCGCATGCTCGAGCTCCTCGATCACTACCATCGCCGCCGCCTCGCCCATCACGAAGCCGTCGCGCTCGAGGTCGAACGGCCGCGAGGCGGCCTTCGGGTCGCCGGTGCGACGCGAGATCGCGCGCATCGCGCCGAAGCCAGCGATCCCGACGCGCGACACGGGCGCCTCGGTGCCGCCGCAGATCATCACGTCGGCACGGCCGAGCCGGATCGCGTCGAGGCCGTCGCCGATCGCCATGTTCGACGCGGCGCACGCCGTGCACTCGGAGAGCAGCGGCCCCTTCGTGCCGAGCTCCATCGAGACCCACCCGGCGGCCAGGTTGGGGATGATCTGGACGATGGAGAACGGGTTGACCCGGTCCGGGCCGCGCTGGTCGAGCACCTGGATGCACAACTCGAACGACTTGAGGCCGCCGATCCCCGTCGCGACGGCCGCGCCCACGCGATCGGCCTCCGCCGCGATGTCGAGCCCGGCGTCCGCCTCGGCCTGCCGCGCGGCGGCGAGCGCAAGATGTGTGAACCGGTCCATCCTGCGCGACGCCTTGTAGTCGACGTAGTCCGTGACGTCGAGGTCCTTCACCTCGCATGCGAAGTCGACCGGGAAGCCGGTGGGGTCGAACTGCGTGATCGGCCCCGCGCCGGATTCGCCTTCGAGCAGCGCCGTCCAGCTCGATTCGACGGTGTTCCCGAGCGGGCTCACCATCCCGAGGCCGGTCACGACCACGCGGCGCCTGCCGTTGTCGCTCACCGCCGCCACGCTACATCCCGAGCCCACCGTCGACGAGCACGACGTCGCCCGTGATGAATGCCGCGGCGTCGGAGCAGAGGAACCGCACCGCGCCCGCGACGTCCTCCGGATCCCCCAGCCGGCCGAGCGGCGTGTTCGTCAGCATCGCCTCCGTCGCCGCCTCGGGCAGCACCTCGGTCAACTGCGTCTTCACGTACCCGGGCGCAACGACGTTGGCGCGGACGTTCCGGCTGCCGAGCTCGCGGGCGAGCGACTTGGTGAAGCCGATGATCCCCGCCTTCGAGGCGGCGTAGTTCGTCTGGCCCCAGTTGCCGTGCACGCCGACGATCGACGAGATGTTGACGATCGACCCTGCCCGCTTGCGCATCATCCCGCGCGACGCAGCGCGGCACGTGTAGAAGACCGACGAGAGGTTGGTGTCGAGCACCGTCCGCCAGTCCTCGTCG
>DASUZN010000098.1:0-10408 GCA_036376855.1 Gaiella sp.
CCCGAAATCGGCACCGATTCGGCACGGACACATCACACCCGGCCCGCTAGCGGGCGCACCCCGTGAGTGGGTGGGGGTTTGGGACGGGACCAGAACGGTGCGTCGGACGCAGCGGCGCCTGGCCACAACCGAAGCGCAGAGTGCAGGCGTAGAGCCGCGGTCGGCTGCGCGCGACCGCCTACGTTGGTCCAGCGTCTGCACGCGCGAGGGTCGATAGGGCCTCGCGGAGGCGCGCGACCTCACCCTCGAGCGCCGCGACCCGTGCCTCCAGCCCGGCGGGGGCAGCAGATGACCCGAGCTCGTCCGAGCGCGTCGATGTCGGGGAGTGCTGCGCGTCCGATTCCTGCTGGTCGACCCCGAGCAGATGGCGGTAGCGCTCCTCCTTCTGGCCCGGCCGGCGCTCGAGCCGCTCCACGAGACCTCGCGCGGCGAGACCGTCGAGCGTCGCGTGGATCGCATCGATTCCGGAGAAGGCGTGCAGCCGCCCTGTCCGCTGATTCAGCTCACCGGGCGTCTGCGGCCCGCGCAGCATGAGGACACAGAGAATCGCAACCTCGTCGCCGCCGAGGCCGAGCGCCTCGTCGAAGAGTTGCCGGTACTTCGCCGCTCTGCTTCCAGCCCCGCTCGCGAGGCGACTCCAGCCACGACGGGCGAGCCGCTGGAGCGCCTCATGGATCTCGCCCTCGTCGTAGGAGACGATCGGCTCGCGGTTCGTCGTCTGGTTGCAGGCGAGGCGGAGGGCGTTGAGCGAGAGCGGATACTGGTCCGGCGTCGTCCGCTGTTTCTCGAGGAGACAGCCCAGCACGCGGAGCTCGACGGGATCGGCGTCCACCAGCGAAGCGTACGCTGCGGCATGCACGTGGACGTCCCCATTCGCGACAGCTACCGGGTCGCCGACGGGTTTCTCGCCGGCGAGTACCCGGGGTCGTCCGACCCCGACGAGGCCGCGAGGCGGATCCGCGCGTTCGGGCGCCACGGAGTCACCCTCTTTGTCGATCTGACGCACCCCGGCGACCCGCTCGAGCCATACGCACGGCTCCTCGATGCCGGCGCGACCCGCATCGCTCACCCGATCGTCGACTTCGGAACGACCACTGTCCCGCACATGACGAGGATCCTCGACGACGTCGATACTGCGATCGAGCGCGGTGGCCTCGCCTACGTGCACTGCTGGGGCGGGATCGGACGCACGGGAACGGTCGTCGGATGCTGGCTGGTGCGCCACGGTCTCGACGGAGGCGACCCGATCCGCAGGATCGCGGAGCTCCGCCGGGACGTCTCGGATGCCTCGGTCGTGTCCCCACAGACCCCCGCCCAGCGTGCGATGGTTGGCGCGTGGAAGCGGGGTCGCTGAGTACGCTCGTCGAAGCAGTGCTGCGACGTGCCTGGCGACGCGACTCGCCCTGGCACGGCGAGATCCACTGGCGCTGCGTGACGGCGACGGGGCTCGCGCTGGCGTCTGCGGACGAGCGCGTCGACCACTCCATGGTCTTCTGCTTCGGGCTGCTCCACGACACTCGGCGTGAGAACGAGGCTGTGGACCCTGGGCACGGGCCGCGCGCCGCCGCCTTCGCAAGCAGCCTCCGCGAGGAAGGAGTGTTGATCGTCGACGACCCGGCGTTCTCAGACCTCACGGAGGCACTCCGGCTGCACTCCGACGGCCACGTCTCTGCCGACCCGACTATCGGCACGTGCTGGGACGCCGACCGGCTGCACTTGCCTCGGGTGTCGATCGTGCCCGACCCGGCGTTTCTCTCGACCCGTAGCGCACGAGCACCCGAGCGGCTGGTCGAGGCCGACGAGCTTCGGAGTGAAGGCCCGCCCGATTGGGAGACGCTCGTCGAGCGCGTTTCCACGCCCGGCGCGTGACCGTCACACAGAATCGGCACACAGACGGCACAGACACGGCACACATTCGCCTGCAGGCTTTCGCCATGGCCGACGACCCACCAACCGACGATGCGCTCGAGCCGGGGGTCGCGCGAGCGGAGCCGTCGAGCCGTCAGCGACCCGCAGACGCGCCGCTGCTCGACGGCGTACCGAGCTGGATCGCACTCCCGGTCGGGCGATCCGAGGCCGGCCCGTCGATCGCGGAGCTCGTCGAGGCGGTCCGCGCCGCCGGCGGGATGGTGGGTGGGGACGCGCTGTTCGATCCCCGCTACGAGGCCGAGATGCGCCGCTTCCTGATCAGGGCGCTCGAGATGGAAGGGATTCCGGTCCCGCGGGGAGGTGATACGCCATGAGGAGCGCGTCCACGGCGACGCCGTCGCGGAGGTAGTGGCCACGACGAAGGCCCTCGCGCTCGAAACCGAAGCCCTCATACAGACGGATCGCAGGCTCGTTCCAGGGGAACACGTGTAGCTCGAGCTTGGTGACGCCCACGGCGCGCGCCCAGCCGACCGCCGCGTCCAGGAGCGCGCGACCGATTCCCCGTCGTCGATGGCTCGCCGCGACCATCATTCCGAGGTCTGCGACGTGCCCGCTCGCCGGATGGGTGTCCCTCGAGAGCGAGAGGCGCCCGACGATCCGATCGCCGTCGACCGCGACCAGCACCGCTGCGTCGGCGTGACGACGGACCGCCTTCAGGTAGCGACGCTCGTCGGCGACGGGCCGCCATGCCTCCGTCGTCAGGAGCCAGCCACCTGGCTCCCCCCCGATCGCGGCCGCGAGCGCGACGAGCTCCGACGCGTCCGACCCCTCGGCGTGCCTCACGGCGATCACGCGACGACGACTCCGTGCCCACCACGTCGCGGGTCGCCGGCCGAGCCGAGCACACCGTTCGCGCGACGCTCCACGGCCGACACGCCGCCGAAGAAGAGGTTGCGATCCGACCAGCGCCGCACGTCGAACCCGTCGTCCTCGAGCGCGAGCGCGACGTCCGCGGGCCAGCCGCCCTCGACGTGCGCGATCTCGCCGTCCACGTGGAGACGCGGGCGCGAGATGGCATCGGTGACAGGCAGTTCCTGCCCGACGACCGCCTCGACGACCTGCACGATCGCGCCCGCCAGGCGGACGGAGCCGGCGCTTCCGGCCACGAGCCGCGGCTCGCCCGCCTCGTCGAGGATCAGAGTTGGCGTCATCATGCTCGGCAGCCGGGTGCCCGTCTCGTGCGATTCGTCGCCGATCACATCGAGCTCTCCCAGCATGTTGTTGAGCTGGAAGCCGTGCCGGAAGACGCCGGACCCTGACCCGAGCGTCGAGGAGATGCCCACCGCCGCGCGGTCGCCGTCGATCACCGAAACGTGTGTCGTCCCGGTGGGACGCGCGCCGGCGGCTAGACCGTCTGTCCCGTAGGCGCGGCCGAGCGCCGCAGCGAGCGCGCACGCCTCGGCCGGCGAGCCTGGATCGCCCCGTTCTTGCGCGTCGAGCTCTGCGAGGCCGGTCTGGACGATCACGCCTCCGCGCGACGGAGGGGGGGTCGTGAGAACGGACATGCCGGCGAACGTCCCCGCGAGCGGCAGGGTGGTGTGGACACGGTACTGGTCGATGTCCGCCGCGAGCTCCGGGAGCAGGATCGCGAGGGCGTCGGCGCGGGCATCGCGCACGAGCCGGAGGGTCGGCACGAGGCCGGTCGCGTCGATCTGCCCCGGCGTGCCGTAAATGCGCCGGCCGCCGGGCTCCCGCTGCAGGATCGGCACGAGGATCTCGTGGAGAAACGCCTGGGCCTCCGTCGTAGGGAACGGGCGGGCCGCGAGCTCGAGTGCGGGGAGGAAGAGGCTCGGCCAGGGAAGGCGGCCGCGCCGCTCGTGCGCCTGTTCGAGCCCCGGGAGCAGGCCCGGTACGGCGACGGACGCCTCCCCCACGTTGAACACCTGTGAGGAGGCGTCCGCGAAGTCGATCTCCACCTCGTCCATGGCTCCGCCGGCGCCGGAGGGGACGGCGAAGAAGCAGTCGAGCACGGACGGTGACTCGCCCGGCTCGTGGAGCATGACGAAGCCTCCGCCGCACGGGCCCGTCAGCGGGCCTTCCGTCACGAACGCCGCGAAGAGCGCCGCGAGGGCCGCGTCGACACACGTTCCGCCTTCACGAAGCGCCCACGCGCCGGCCTCCGCCGTGTGTCGGTTCCCCGCTGCGATCGCGCCGCGCATGGCGTGAGCGTAGACAGCGCGACAGTGCGAAGACGTCCGCTGCGGCGGGTGCTCATCCGCCCGCGAAACGGGCCACGTCGCGCGCGAGAACCACCTCGGCCGCCGCCGCCGCGTGGGTCAGCGCAGGAAGCTCGGCAGCTCCCGCTCGGGCTCGCTCGCCGCGCGTCCACCGCCGGACGACGACATCGCCGTCGCCACGGGTGTGAAGGACGTGCGGCGCGGCGCACCCAGGCCCGTTGCGACGACCGTGACCCACACTTGGCCGTTGAGCCTCTCGTCGACCGTCGCGCCGAAGATGATGTTGGTGTCGTCCGTCGCGGCCTGGCGCACGACCTCGGCTGCCTCGTTGACCTCGAGGAGCGTCAGGTCGTCGCCGCCTGCGATCGAGAGCAGGATCCCGCGCGCGCCGACGATCTCCGTGTCGATCAGCGGCGAGCGGAGCGCGCGCTCGGCGGCCTCGCGGGCGCGGTTCTCGCGCGCTTCCGAGTAGCCGATGCCCATCAGCGCCGAGCCGGCATCCGACATCACGGTACGGACGTCCGCGAAGTCGAGATTGATGAGACCGGGCATCGTGATCAGGTCGCAGATGCCCTGCACGCCCTGGCGGAGCACGTCGTCGGCAATCCGGAACGCGTCGATCATCGACGTCGAGCGGTCGAGCACCTCGAGCAGGCGATCGTTCGGGATGACGATGACCGTGTCGCACGCGGCGCGGAGAGCCTCGACACCCGCCTCGGCAGCGAGCTTCCTCCGTGTGCCCTCGAACTTGAACGGGGTTGTCACGATGCCCACCGTCAGCGCGCCGAGCTCACGCGCAATCCGCGCGACGACGGGCGCGGCGCCGGTTCCCGTCCCGCCGCCTTCACCGGCCGTCACGAACACCATGTCGCTTCCCCGGAGGGCGGCGCGCACGTGGTCGTACCCCTCTTCGGCCGAGCGGCGCCCCGTCTCGGGGTCGGCGCCGGAGCCGAGACCCTGCGTGATGGACTCGCCGATGTGAATCTTCACCGGCGCGTCCGAGAGCTCGAGCTGCTGCGCATCGGTGTTCACGGCGACGAAGTCGACCTGTGCGATGCCGGCGTCCATCATCCGATTGACGGCGTTGATGCCCGCACCGCCGACCCCGACGACGCGGATCACGGCGAGGTACGACGCGACGTCGCCGGCGACGTGGAGCCGCGGCGCGCTTTCCGGCATCGGCGTCACAAAGCGGCTCGCCGGCGGTGCGTACGGCTCGACCCGATCGGGCTCCACAACGACGTCCGGTGCGGGAGCGATGACCGGCTCCGACCGCAAGGACGGCGGGACGAGCTCGACGACCTCCGCGACCTGCTCCCCCACGACAGGGTCCTCCGCCGGCTCCGGCTCGGGGTCGGGCACGGCGGCGACGACGGTCTGAGCAGGCTCGGGACCGCCGACCTCGAAGTCGTAGACGTGCTCGACCGTTGGGTCGAGCTCCGCGCCGGGGCGCGAGATCAACGTCGGCTGGTCGTCGAGCGGAAGCTGCGGCGCGGAAGCTGCGGCCGGCGTCTCGGGAGCGGTCTCCGGCGCGGACGCGGTGTCGGTGGGCGCCTGCGTTTCGGCAGGATCACCCTGCGTTCGTTGCGCAGCCTCTGTCGCGCGGAACAGCTCCGCGAGCGGACCTTCACGCATGCTTGCGCGCTTGCGCGCCATCCTCGGCCTCCTTCGCCGCGACGATCTCACGCGCCAGCTCGCGGTAGGCCTCCGCGGCGGCGCCGGATGGGTCGTACTTGAGGACGGAGCTGCCCTTGACCGGCGCCTCCGCATACCGAACGGTCTTGCGAATCCTGGTCCGATAGACCAGCTCACCGAAGTTCTCCTCGAGGATCTCGATCGCCTCGCGTGAGTGGAGCGTGCGACCGTCGAACATCGTCGCCACGATCCCCTCGACACCGACGTGAGGGTTGAGATTGTCCCGCACCATCGCGAGGGTGTTCTCGAGCTGGACGAGCCCGCGCAGCGAGAGGTACTCGCACTGCACCGGCACGATCACGCCCGTCGCGGCGACGAACGCGTTGATCGTCAGCAACCCGAGCGAGGGAGGCGTATCGACGAGGACGTAGTCGTACGACGCGCGTACCTCCGCGAGCGCCTTCTCGAGCGCGCGCTCGCGGCCGATCATCGCGCTCAACGCCAATTCCGCCCCGGCGAGATCGATCGACGCGACGGCGAGGTCGACCTCCCGCGTCTCGACCACCTCCGAGATCGGAAGCTTGTGGACCAGCACGTCGAACATCGAGCGCTCGATGACGTCCGGATTCAGGCCCTGGCTCATCGTCAGATTGCCCTGGGGGTCGAGGTCGACGAGCAGGACGCGATGCCCCATCTCGTGCAGGGCAACGCCGAGGTTGAGCGTCGTCGTGGTCTTCGCGACCCCGCCCTTCTGATTCGCGAGCACGATGACACGCGTCGCGGCACCCTGCGACGTGGGCGCTGCCAGCCCGCTCTGGACGGCCGGCGACGCGGCCGCCGCAACGTCCGTGGGCTCCGGGTCGCTCGCGGGCTCGGGAACGGGCTCGCTCACCACGGGCGCCTCGACCAGCGCCTTGTCGTGCGGTGCGAGCTCGGGTGCGATGTCGTCGACCTTTTCGGCTGCGGGCTGCGCCGCGCCGGGTCGCGGCAAGAGTCGAATGAGTCCCATGACCACGCCTCGTTCACCGCGGTCCACCCGACTCCTTCACGCGACCGTCAATCCTCCCCGTCCCAGTAGTCCAGCGGCTCCAACCTGCCGATGACCCCGATCCCACGGATGCTCACCTTGCCAGAGCGAGGGTAGTAGGTCACGTCCCGCGGGTCACGCGTCCCATACGCGAGGACGGTGAGCCCGTCAGCGGCGGCGGTGAACGTGTGGGCGCGGCCCGTGCCTGCAGGCCGTGCAATGATGCTCCCGCGCCGGACCTCGTGTGTCTCGTGCTCTCCGCCGAAGCGAGGATTGGGCCACAGCTCGAGCGAGCCCGCGCCGTCGAGCACGACGAAGATTTCCTCCTCGGCGCTGTGGCAATGCGGCGGGTTGACGAGCTTTCCGGCAGGAACCTCGTACAGCCGTAGCCCCGTCTTGAGCGATCCTGCGGCCCGCCCCAGGTCACGAACCGCATGCGCGACCGTCTCGCCTTCGCGCGTCCGGGGCTCGATGTCGCCGACGTTGACGATTCGCGCCGGGCGTTCGGACAGCTCGTCGATCTCCGGTGGGCCGGCCGCGATCTCTCGGGCCCAGGGATGGTCGTCCGGGCTTCCCTCGAGCACCCACGTCGGCCCGAGCCATGACACCCCCGCCCGCGGGAGCAGTGTGTTGGCCGCGTAGTGGCGTTCGCCGAAGGCAAGCACGTCGAGCCCGTTGGGCCCCGCCTGGAGGGTATGAGCGTGCTCGAGTGCGAGATGGACGAGGCAGTCTCCCGGCCCGACCGCGTACGCAGCCTCGCCGGAGCCGTCGCCCTGCACGGAGACGCCCGACCCGTCGAGGACGAAGAAGATCTCCTCCTCCGAGCCTTCGAGATGGAGCGGCGTCGACCATTTCTCGGCGTCGATCCGGATCCGTTTCACCCCGACCCACTCCGAGGTCTCGCCCGTGAGCGCCTGCCAGTGACCCGAGATGTGGCCGGAGCCGCGGTGGACGGCGTCGACGTCGTCCCAGTGTGAGATCACGCACTGATCATGTCACGCGCCAACGCCTGCCGGAGCAGCGCCACGGCGTCGTCGCCTGCATCACCTCCTTCGACCCGGACCCATGCCTCCGCCTCCCGGAGGAGGGCCCGGAGCTCCCCGAGCAGCTCGACCGGGCCCGCGTTCGCCCGTCGCATGGACTCGATCCGCTCGAACCGCTCGAGGACGCTCCGTGCTTCCTCCATGCCGTGACGCTAGACCTCAACCTGTCACGGGTGTGTGCCGGCTTCGTGCCGTCTGTGTGACCCGTTCCTCACAGACCCGGTCTGTCGCCGGCGCCCGGCGCTACGAGGCGACGCGCAACCGGGTCGGCCCGCCGAGCCCGAGCAGCATGCGATCGAGCCGCGCAACGAGCGCGGGCCGTTCGCCGTCGCGGAGCACCTCGACGAGAGCGCGTCGCACTGCGTCCGCGGCGACCGGCACGGCCTCACCGCCGTCTGCGAGAGCCGCCAGCGCGACGTGAAGGGCCTCGCGACGCTCCACCTCCGTCTCGAGCAGCACGGCCGCCCGCAGCGGCCAGGTCGTCCCCAGCAGAGCGCCCAGAGCGGCCCGGAGCTGCTCCGACCGGAACGGCTCGTGCTGGAACAAAGAGAGCTCCCACCGGTCGAGAGCCTCGGCGAGGTTCGTGTCCACATCGGCGAGCCCGAGCCGGACGAGGAGCTCGGCTGCGAGCGGCGCGCGGAACTCGTCCAACCTCGTCGCTTCGCCCGGCGGCTGTGTCGCTGCGATGGGCAACACGGGCCGGATGCCGTACGGCCGCCCGTCGAGTGTCTCGAACAGCACCGGCCCGGCAGCGAGAGGCGCTGCCGTCGCGAGCCGGATCGCCGACACCGCGTCCGCCAGCTCGGCAGGCGCATCGGGGACGTCCTCGGCCGCCCCGAGCGCCGAGCGGAGCTCGAGAACGCAATAGCGGTCCGCCTCGCGGCCGAACCCCTGCGGTAGGAGCCCTTTGGCCTCGGGCCAGTGTCGCGCGAGCTCACCGTCGGCGACGGCCCGGACGCGGAGCGACTCGCCGAGCTCGCGCTGAATGCCGGTAGAGATCCCGACGAGCGGCGCGACGGCCGCATACGCACGGCGTTCGCCGAACAGAGACCGCTCGAGCTCCGCGTAGGCGCGCTCGAACGACTCGTCGTCCCAGTCGAAGCCGCCGCAAGCCTCCGCGACCCGGATCAGGAGATCGACGAGGACGGTGCGGAAGAGCGCATCGTCCTCGGACGGGTCACGGCCCGCGTGCGCGCGCGCGTAGATCGCCGCCGCGGGCTCGCGCGCGAGCTCCTCGAGCGCGATCAACGCGTCTTCGCGGCCGCGCAACCGTTCCGCACGCGCTTCGACGAAGTCGCGCACCAGCGGCCTGTACTCGTAGAGCGCGGGGCCGGCCTTGCCCTCGTGCTCCTCGAATGCGAACGGCAGCGACTCGCCGGCGTCCTCGAGCTCGCGCACGAGGTACGCGAACGCACCAAGGGTGAACGCCCGCAGGGCGTGGTGGAGCTGCAGCGAGCGGGGAGCCACGACCACACCTACTCGGCCGGTGCGCCGATCCCTGCCCGAGGCGCTCAGGGACGGCGCTGACACGCCTCGCACCAGTACGCGGTGCGATTCGCGTCGCCGAGCCCGCGCGAGAGAACCGGATTGCCGCAGCGAGGGCACGATCGTCCGGTCCGGCGGTAGACGGCCCGGGGAGAGCGTGTGCCACCCACCGACGCGAGCATCGCCGAACGCGCCCAGGTGAGCCCGGCGATGAGCTCCTCGTCCGTCGCGTCGCCGAGCGCCAGCCAGGGTGACAGCCGGGCCTGCCACAGCAGCTCGGCCAGCCAGATGTTCCCGATGCCGGACACGACGCGCTGATCGACGAGGACGTCGCCGAGGAGACGACGCGGATCTGCTCGCCTGGTGCGGGTCACGACGTCCTCGACCCGCGCCGTCTCGTCCAGCAGATCAGGCCCGAGCCGTGCGGCACGGCGCTCGTCGAGCCGTAGCACCGGCCCGTTCCATTGCGTCGCCTCGAAGCGCGGTGTCGAGAGGACGAGCCACGGCGAGCCACTCCACGGCCGGTCGTTCCGGGCACGGACGCGCCAGCGGCCGTTCATCCGGAGGTGGCTGCGCAGCGTGACACCGTCTTCGAACCGGAGCAGCAGGTGCTTCCCCACGGCCTCGACGGCCTCGAGGACGCGGCCGTCGACGGCGCGCGCGACGCCGGTCGCCAAGCCGCGCGGGTTGGGCGAGGACGCCTCGACACGATGTCCGATGAGCACCTGCAGCCGGGCTGCGGTTCGGTGGAGGGCGTCACCCTCCGGCATCGGTGGCGCGGATCCGCGCGAGCCGGGCCATCCCGCTCACGTCGAGGAGCGTCGTCTTCCCGCGGGAGAGACGGACGACGCCGCGGTCCTCGGCCTCGCGGAGCACGCGGTTGACCGTCGCCCGGGAGGCGCCGGCGAGTGCGGCGATCTCCTCCTGGATCAATGGGATCGTGACGGGAGGGTTGCCGCCGTAGACGCGCCCCAGCTCGAGCACGCGACGCGCGACGCGCGTCTCTGCGTCGACGGTGTACGCCTCGACGAGCCGCTCCGAGAGGAGGGCAACGTGCTCGGCGAGCATGCGCACGAGAACCTCCCCGACAGACGAGTGGTCACGGGCCAGGC
>DASUZN010000099.1:0-3623 GCA_036376855.1 Gaiella sp.
CACGTCCGCCGGCGATGGCTAACGTGACGGCGTGCTGAGCCCCGCGGTCGACAATCTCGTCGCGCAGCTCACGCGGCTGCCGGGGATCGGTACCCGCACGGCCCAGCGGCTCGCGTTCCACCTCCTCGCGGCGCCGACCGACGAGGCGAATGCGCTCGGCCTCGCGATCGCCGACGTCAAGGCACGCGTCCGTGCCTGCCCGGCCTGCGGGAACCTCACCGAGGAGGAGCTCTGCGGCGTCTGCACCGACCCACGTCGCGACCGCACGGTGATCTGCGTCGTCGAGCAGCCGGTGGACGTCCTCTCCCTCGAGCGGACGCACGAGTACCGCGGCCTGTATCACGTGCTCGGCGGAGCGCTCTCTCCCCTGGACGGCGTCGAGCCGGGAGACCTTCGGATCCAGCTCCTGCTCGAGCGGGTCGGCTCCGACGGCGTCGAGGAGGTCGTGCTCGCGACCAACCCGACGATGACGGGCGAGGCGACGGCCGCCTATCTTGCCGACCGCCTCCGCGACCGCGTGAGCGTGACGCGCCTCGCGAGCGGTCTCCCCGTCGGCGGCGACCTCGAGTACGCCGACGAGGTCACGCTCGGCCGCGCCCTCGCCGGGCGCCGGCCCGCCTAGCGACCGGCAGGGTTGGTCGTCTGTCCGCTAGAAAGAAGGCGTGATGGCCGAGCAACCGCGCATCGGAGTCGTCGGAGCGACCGGAGCCGTGGGGACGGTGACGCTCGGCTTGCTCGCCCAGCGCGGCTACGAGAACGTGCGCGCGTTCGCCTCGGCGCGCTCGGCCGGCGCGACGGTTCCGTTCGGCGGCGGCGAGCTCGTCGTCGAGGAGGCGACGCGCGAGGCACTGGGCGCCGGCGAGGTCGACCTGTTCCTCTTCTCTGTCGGAACGTCGGCGAGCCGGGAGCTCGTGCCGATCGCCTCGGCGGCGGGCGCGGTTTGCATCGACAAGTCTTCCGCCTACCGCCTTGTCGACGGATACCCCCTCGTCGTTCCCGAGGTGAACGGAAGCCGGGCGCTCGAGGCGCTCGGGCGCGACCGCATCGTCGCGAACCCGAACTGCTGCACGATCCCGCTCACGTGCGTCCTGAAGCCCCTCCACGAGGAGGCCGGGCTCGCACGCGTACGCGTCTCCACGTATCAGTCGGTCTCCGGGGCCGGCGCGCAGCGCATGGACACGCTCGCACGCGAGAACCCCGCTGATCACGACCTCGTCATGGACTGGACATGGGAGGGCGACGAGTCGGACGAGGAGTCGAAGCTTCGCGCCGAGACGCGGAAGATCCTCGAGCTTCCCGACCTGCCGATCTCCGCGACGTGCGTTCGCGTGCCGGTGATGATCGGGCACTCGGAGGCGGTCTGGGTCGAGCTGGAGCGCCCGCTCAGTGCCGAGAACGCCACCGAGCTCCTCCGTGACGCCCCGAGCGTCCGCGTCCTCGATCTCCCGTCCTTCCCGACCCCGGCGGCGGCCGCCGGCGAGGACGACGTGCTGGTCGGCCGCATCCGCCGCGACACCGCCTCGGAGAACGGCATCGCGCTCTACCTTTCGAGCGACAACCTCCGCAAGGGCGCGGCGCTCAACGCGATCCAGATCGCGGAGCTGCTCCTCGAAAGCGTCGCGGCCCGCGCGGCCTGACGCCGCTCAGGGGCGCGGCACCGGGGTCGGCGCCGGGGTCGGCGTGAACGCGTCCTGCACGACCCGGAGCACTTTCGCGCGCCGTCCCTCCTCGACGGGCGCCAGACCGCCGAGCTCGAGCCGGCAGAGCTCCACACGTCCCTGCGAGCGGACGCGCGTGAACCCGAACTCGTCGAGGAAGTCCCGCGGAAAGACGGTGCGGTGCACGAGGAACCGTTCCTCGACCGACTCGCCCTCGGGATAGCGGTAAGCGAACGCCTCGATCGCCTTCGCGCCGCGGTCGCGCGACTCTCCGATCGCCGCGAGCAAGAGCGACTTCTCGATCCACTGGACGCCGTCGCGCACGAGGTAGGCGCACGTCACGAGCACGGCGTCATCCGACGCAGGTCCAGCGGGCAGGTCGGCGGCGCGCGGAAAGAGGTGCGAAGGCCCGTACTGCATCGACCCGAGCAGGCGGCCGTCGTCATCGAGGTAGATCGTCCCCCACTCCCCGAAGTCCTCCTCGGCGCGCTCGGTCCAGCGCTCCTTCGACGCCGTCCTGTTCCCGCGCGACTGCCACCAGACGCAGTCGCGGCAGACAGCCGGGCCGCTGTCGACCGTCGTCCGAGTGAGGGCAGAGACGCCTCCGCGCATCAGTCGCCCGCGGCGATGCCGTCGACGACGACGTCGACCGTCACCGACGGGAGGCGGGCAGTCCGGGTCAGGTACTCCGCCACGCGGCGTTGCACCTCGGCCCCGACAGCGGCGGCATCGACACCCCAGTCCAGCGAGACGTGGAGCTCGACGGCGGTCTTCCCGTCCTCCTCGACGATCTGCACGCCCCCGCTCCGCCGAGGCCGCGCAACGAGATCGTCGACCCCGTCGACCTCCCGAGCCGCATCCCGGGCGTAGGCCGCGAGCACCTCGTGCGAGATGACCGCATGACCTTCCACGCCGTCCAGTCTAGTGCGGCCGGCCTCGCCAGGCAGCCGCAGTGGGCTCTAGAAGGCGCGCCGTGGCCGCAGCAGCGACGGGATGGTCAGAAGGATCAGCCGGATGTCTTCCCGCAGCGACCAGTTCGTGACGTAGACGTAGTCGAGCTTCGTCATCTCGTCGAACGGGATGTCACTGCGACCGAGAACCTGCCAGAGACCTGTGATTCCCGGCTTGAGGTCGAGCCGCTTTCGCGCCCACTCCTGCACGAAAGCGTCCTCCTCCAGGATCAGCGGCCGGGGTCCGACGAGCGACATCTCGCCCTTGATCACGTTGATCAGCTGCGGCAGCTCGTCGATCGACGTCCGCCGCAGGAACCGCCCCACGCGCGTCACTCGCGGGTCGTCGGGGATCTTCGTCATGCGCGGGTCGCGATCGCGGTGCATGTTGAGATGCACGACGTCTGCCTTCGTCTCCTCCGCCTCGGCGACCATCGTCCGGAACTTGTAGATCCGAAACGTCGTGCCGTTCGACCCGCGGCGGACCTGCCGGAAGAACACCGGTCCCCGCGACCCGAGCTTGATGCAAAGCGCAGCGGCGGCGAACAGCGGCGCGAGGAAAAGCAGCCCAAGCGTTGCGGCAACCAGGTCGAACGTCCGCTTGAGGATCCTCGACGAGCGTGAGAGTCTCATTGGCCTGAGTCCCACGAGCGGGATTCCTTCGAGCGTGTGCACCTCGGCTCCGCCTCCGAAGACCTCGAAGTACCGCGGGACGATGTCGATCTGAACGTCGAGGTCGCGGATCGCGCGGATGTTCGCGAGCACGGCCTCGTGCGAGTCGTTCGAGAACGCGAAGATCACGCGCTCGATTCCGTGCTCCGTGACACATTCACGAAGACGGTCCGGGCCGCCGAGCAGGAGTGGGAGCCGTTGCGCGAGCTCGTCGTCGAGCTGGGTCGGGCGATCGTCGACGAAACCCACGAGGTTGATGCCGTACTCGCGATGGTTCGTCAGCTTGAGGGCGAGCTGCTGGCCGACGTGGCCCGCGCCGACGATGACGGCGTTCTGCTCGTAG
>DASUZN010000100.1:0-5733 GCA_036376855.1 Gaiella sp.
GGACGACGTCGACGGCCAGCGAGGTTGGTGGGCCGACTCGACCTAGAGGGCCGCTACGCGCCGAGTGCCGGCGGGGAGTCGGCCAGCGCGTCTACAGCGCCCACGCCGCGACCGAGCGGCGGCAGAGGCGGCCGGCGACGACGGAAGGGGAGCGGCAGCCGCGGTCGGACGCGCCGTGAGAGCTCGGGATCGACGAGGACGAGCTCGGGGGTGATGCGTGGAAGGTCGTCGACGCGAGCGCCGACGCCGCTGGCCGCAGGCGTCATGCCTTCGCTATCGGCATGTTCGCGCCGCTGCGTAACCCCTCGTCCAGGGGAATCGACGGTGACGGCTAAACGGTGAGCTTGGCCTGCACGACCGCCTGGGCGCCGCGGCCGCTCGCGGTCACCGGCCAGACGTACCAGCGGTACTCGCCGGGTGTGAGCGTCACGGTGCGTCCCTGGTAACGCCACGACGGGGCGAGCTCGAGGACGGGCTCCTTCGTGTCCTTGGCGAGCACACGGTCGTTGCCGCGGAAGAGCTCGACGTGGTATCCGACCGCGCCGTCCACCGGTGCCCACGCGAAGCGGCGCGTCTCCGCAGCCGCGGGTGCGGCAGCCGTCTTCTTCGGCGGCGGCGCCGCAGCCTTGGGCTTCGCCGTAGTCGGCTGCGGCTTCGGCTTCGGCTTCGCCGCGGTCTGGGTCTTCGGCTTTGCGGTGACCGTCGGCTTGGGCTTCGTGGATGCGTTCGCGCCGGCCTTCTTCTGCGTCACCGCCGGCTTGCTCACCGCGGGCTTGGACGCCGCGGGCTTCGGCTTCGGCGCAGCAGGCTTCTTCGTCGTCGCCTTCTTCGTCGACGAGGCGGTCTTCGTCTTGCTGCCGGACTTCGCCGCGACGGGCGGTGCCCCGACGGCCGCGGTCCCACTCTTCCCGGACGTGCCTTCCGACGACCCCGAGGTCAGGCGCGTGATCCCGAGGACCGCTGCCGACGCGACCGCGACCGCGAGCAGGAACGCGAGGATGCCGCGTGCCCTGCCGCGCTTCTGTCTTCCGGCGGTCGCCCGGGCAGGACGCTGCGTTGCCGGGCGCGCGACCGGGTGGGGCATCGTCGAGAACGCAGGAGCGGGCTGCGAAGGCGGGACGGTGAAATCGGCTAGCCGATCCGGGAGGAGGGGCGCAGGCGCCTCGACGTCTGGCGAGGGGACGGCGCGCGCAGGCTCGGCATCGATCACACGGCGCGCAACCGGCCCGGGTTCTGAGACCGGGATGGGCAGGGCATCTACGACCGGCTCGTCGACGAGCGGCGCCGACATGCTGCTCGCAACGGGAGCGACCTCCTCGCGAGGCGGCTCGACGACCGGCGCAGGGACGCTCGACGTGACAGGCTCGGCGCTCGGAGCAACCGGCGGGGCCGAAGCGGTCTCGACTGCCCGCGGCACGATCGCCCGTTCCGCAGGCCCGCCTTCGACCAGCCGCAGCGTCGGCGCCCGGGTCCGCGCAGCCGGCGACGGCTTGTCAACCTGTCGCTCGCGCACGAGGCGCGCCAGCTCGGGGTCGATCAGAACGAGCTCGGGGCTGATCCCCGAGAGATCGTCCTCAGTGTCGTCGCCGGGGATGTCCGCGACGGATCTCATCGATTCGTTCATCGGCGTCGGTCGGCCTCCGCTTGACCGAAGGGCCCATCCTAGCGGCCTCGTCACGGGGCCTACGGGGGCTCACGGAGAGGAAGCGCCCGGTGCCCGGCCACGCATTGCCCGGTCACGCGCTCCGTCGTCGTGCAAGTGGCCCCGGGTGGTGTCGCCGCCGCCTGCTCGGGTCGGGCGGTACCGCGGCACCTGGGAGGGAGTCCTTAGCGCTGCTTCCTTCCGGACCTGACGCGGTTCGAACGCTCCCAGTGCGCGGGACCCGACCGTCAACGCCGCGTGTCGATGACCCGTGCCCATGACCACCGCCCTCGGACGGCATTCGGTCCCGCTGGAGCGGATTTCGGGTTCAGGGAACCGCTGACTCCCCACCTAGCGCGACCGGGCGACCCGACGGTAGCAGCACCCGAACGCGGCCGCTCGCTGCCTCGACGCAGCAAGTATCGTCAAGGAAGCACGAACCACTTTGGGGGGAGCGCTTCCGCGGAGATGTCTCGAATGACCCATGACGACGTGTCGGGCTCGTGACCGCCCTCTACCGCACCTATCGCTCGCTCGACTTCACGCAGGTGGTCGGGCAAGAGGCCGTCGTGCGAACGCTGCGGAACGCGATCGAGCACGACCAGGTGCGACAGGCGTATCTCTTCGCCGGCCCGCGCGGGACCGGCAAGACGTCGATGGCCAGGATTCTCGCGAAGGCGCTGAACGCCGAGGGTGGGCCGAACGCCGACTTCGATCCGACGACGCCGATCGCGCGGGCGATCGCCGCCGGGACCGCCCTCGACGTCGTCGAGATGGACGCGGCCTCGCAGCGCGGCATCGACGAGATCCGCGAGATCCGCGAGCGCGCGATGCTGCAGCCGGCCGAGGGCCGCTACAAGGTCTACATCCTCGACGAGGCGCACCAGCTGACGTCGCAGGCCTGGAACGCCCTCCTGAAGCTGATCGAGGAGCCGCCCCCTCACCTCGTCTTCGTCTTCTGCACGACCGACCTCTCGAAGGTGATCCAGACGGTTCGCTCGCGCTGCCAGACGTTCGTCTTCCAGCGACCACGGCTGCAGGAGATCGTCACCGTATTGCGCAACGTCTGCGAGGGCGAGGGGATCGACGCGCCCGACTCGGCCCTCTCGCTGATTGCGCGGGGCGCGGGCGGGTCGTTCCGCGACGCGATCTCGACCCTCGACCAGCTGTCCGCCGCGACGGAGAGGAAGATCACCGTCCAGGACGTTCTCCAGCTCGGCACGGCGGTCGAGGAGGACACGCTGTTCCGGCTCTGCGACACGATCGTCGATCGCGACGTCGCGGGCGCCCTCGTCTTGATCGAGGAGATCTCCGAGAGGGGCCAGGATCTCGGCCAGCTGACGCGGGAACTCCTCGAGCATCTCCGCCACCTGCTGCTGGTGCAGCACATGGGCCACGTGCCCGACTCGCTGCCGCTCACCGAGGAGTCGCGCGACCGGCTGCGCGAGCAGGCAAACCAGCTTCCCGAGCCGACCGTCGTGCGGCTCGTCGACCTGCTCGCCGTCGTCATCGAGGACGAGCGACAGGGCGGCGATCCCCGGCTGCCGCTCGAGCTCGCGCTCGTCAAGGTGACCCGGCCACACGCCGATCTGGCCCGCGAGTCGCTTGTCCATCGGGTCGAGGTGCTGGAATCCCGAGTGCATGCCGGTGCTTCCGCCGCGGAGTCGTGGGGCCCCTCCCCCGTTCCCGCGCCCGCGGCGGGCCCGGCACCTCTCGACGAACAGCCTCGGCAGGTCGAGCCGCCCGCGCATGGGCTGACCTTCGATCAGGTCCACGACGCCTGGACGCGAAGCGTGCTGCCGGCCGTCAAGGAGCGCTCAATTCCCGTGGCCTCGCTGCTCGCGGAGGCGTCGCCCTCCTCACTCGAGGACGACACCCTGACGCTCTCGTTCAAGCAGAGCGCGGATTTCCATCGCGGGCTCGTCGAGGAGCCGAAGAACCTGACGGTGGTGCGAGACGCGCTCTACGAGGTCACCGGTCGACGGCTCGCGATCGTCACGACGGTCGGCGACGACACTCCCGATGACCAGGACGGAGGCGAAGAGCCGGCGGGGGAGCAGACCCTGATCGCGCTCCTGAAGACCGACCTCGACGCAACCGAAGTGGAGGAGGCACCGTGAAGCTCGACATGAACGCCCTCATGAAGCAGGCGCAGCAGATGCAGGAGCAGATGGCGCGCGCGCAGGAGGAGGCGAAGCACGAGATCGGCGAGGCTTCGGCCGGCGGCGGCATGGTCACGGTCAAGGCGAACGGCGCCGGCGAGCTCCTCGAGATCACCATCGACCCGCGGGCGGTCGACCCCGACGACCCGGAGATGCTCGCCGACATGGTGCTCGCCGCCGCCAACGAGGCGCTACGCGCCGCCACCCAGGCGGTCGAGGCGAAGCTCCGCGGGCAGCTGCCCGACCTCGGAGCGCTCGGCCTGCCTGGGATGTAGTGCTCTTCGCCGAGCTCGCGCAGACGTCCGTCGCGGTCGCCGAGACTCGCGCTCGCTCGGCGAAGATCGACCTCCTCGCGAGGTGCCTCGGCGGGCTGCGGCCCGACGAGGTCCCGGCTGCCGTGACCTTCCTCTCCGGCACCCTGCCGCGGATCGGTGTCGGCTGGGCGACGCTCCGCAACCTGCCGACCCCCGCCGCAGGCGCCACCCTCGAGATCCTCGACGTCGATCACGCCCTCGAGCGGATCGCCTCGACGTCCGGACACGGCTCGCAGGAGACTCGCAGGCACGCCCTCGAGGAGCTCTTCGCATGCGCCTCGGAGCCCGAGCAGCGGTTCCTCCGCGGGATCCTCCACGGCGAGCTCCGGCAGGGCGCGCTCGAAGGCGCCATGATCGAAGCGGTCGCGCGCGCCGCCGAGGTCCCTGCGCCCGACGTCCGCCGGGCGCTCATGCTCGCCGGCGAGCTGCCGCCTGTCGCAGGGGCGGCGTTCGCGGAAGGGGCCGAGGGCCTCGCACGGTTCCGCCTCGAAGTGCTTCGTCCCGTCAAGCCGATGCTCGCGCAGACGGCCGAGGACGTGGCCGACGCGATCGATCGCGTCGGCCCCACAGCGGTGGAGTGGAAGCTGGACGGCGCCCGGCTGCAGGTGCACCGCCTCGGGGGCGAGGTTCGCGCGTTCACGAGAAGCCTCGCCGACGTCACCGACCGTGTGCCGGAGATCGTCGCCGCGGTCCTCGCGTTGCCTGTCGAGGCAGTGGTCCTGGACGGGGAGGTGATCGCGTTGCGGCCCGACGGCAGGCCGCATCCGTTCCAGGTCTCGATGAGCCGGTTCGGCAGCAGCGCGGGCAATCGGGCAGAGGAGGAGCGCGTGCCCCTCTCACCGTTCTTCTTCGACTGCCTCCATCTCGACGGCGACGATCTCCTCGACCACACGTACGATGACCGTGTCGCCGCCCTCGCGCGCGTCGTGCCCGATGCGCTCCGGGTCCCGCGCGTTGTGATCGACCGCTCCGACGAAGCGGAGCGGTTTCTCGAGGAGGCGCTCATCCAGGGCCACGAGGGCGTCGTCGTGAAGGCGCTCGAAGCGCCCTACGCGGCCGGTCGGCGCGGGGCGGCGTGGGTCAAGGTCAAGCGGGCGACGACGCTCGACCTGGTCGTGCTCGCGGCCGAGTGGGGGCACGGACGCCGGCAGGGCAAGCTGAGCAACCTCCACCTCGGCGCGCGCGATGCGGAGGGTGGCTTCGTGATGCTCGGCAAGACGTTCAAGGGCATGACGGACGAGATGCTCGCCTGGCAGACCGGGCATCTGCTCGACCTCGCGACGGAACGAGACGGGCATGTCGTACGCGTGCGTCCCGAACTCGTGGTCGAGATCGCCTTCGACGGCGTGCAGGCGAGCTCCCGCTATCCGGGCGGCCTGGCGCTCCGCTTCGCACGGGTCAAGGGCTACCGGCCGGACAAGGCCGCCTCCGAGGCAGACACGATCGACCTCGTGCGTGCGCTCCACGAGCGCGGCACGTCCGCCGGCGATGGCTAACGTGACGGCGTGCTGAGCCCCGCGGTCGACAATCTCGTCGCGCAGCTCACGCGGCTGCCGGGGATCGGTACCCGCACGGCCCAGCGGCTCGCGTTCCACCTCCTCGCGGCGCCGACCGA
>DASUZN010000101.1:0-7022 GCA_036376855.1 Gaiella sp.
CTATAGTACCTTGAGATGGTCTATAGAAGGAGCGGAGCGTGCCCGACTACCGGTACCTGATCGTCGGCGGCGGCCTCACCGGAGATGCCGCCTGCAAGGGGATTCGTTCGATCGACGCCGACGGCTCGATCGGGCTCATCGGTGACGAGCCCGATCCGCCGTACGCACGCCCGCCCCTCTCGAAGGGGCTGTGGCTCGGCAAGGACGAGGACTCGATCTGGCGCGGCACGGACGAGCAGGGCGTCGACCTGCTGCTCGGTCGTGAGGCGGTCGCGCTCGACCTCGACGCGCGAACCGTGACGGACGACCGGGGCGAGACACACGGCTACGAGAAGCTGTTGCTCGCCACAGGCGGGCGTCCTCGCAAGATCCCGGACGCTCCTGACGGCGTCGTGTACTACCGCACGGTCGCCGACTACCGCGCCGTTCGGTCGGCCGCGAAGGAGGGAGCATCTGTCGTGGTCGTCGGCGGTGGGTTCATCGGCTCGGAGCTCGCGGCCGCCCTCAGCGCGAACGGCTTCTCCGTGACGATGGTCTTCCCGGAGGACGCGCTCGGCGCGCGGATCTACCCGCGCGACCTCGCCCTGTTCCTCAACGAGTACTACCGCGGGCGTGGCGTCGACGTACGCCCCGGTGAGCTCGTGGCGTCGATCGAGCGCGACGGCGACGTGTTCCACGTCCGGAGCGAGAAGGGAGACACTCTCGATGCGGAGATCGTCGTCGCGGGTCTCGGCATCGTCCCGCGCGACGAGCTCGCCGCATCGGCCGGCCTGCCCGCCGACAACGGCATCCCGGTCGACGACCGCGGCCGGGTCGGCGGCCGCGAGGACGTGTTCGCCGCCGGCGACGTGGCCCGTTTCCCCGCGCGCGATCTGGGGGAAGACGTCCGCGTCGAGCACGAGGACCACGCCAAGAGTCACGGGCACCAGGTAGGCCGGAACATGGCGGGCGCGAACGAGCCGTACGACCACCTCCCGTTTTTCTACTCCGACATGTTCGACCTCGGGTACGAGGCGGTCGGCCAGCTCGACGCGCGGCTGGACACGCTCGCGGAGTGGGAGAAGCCGCACCGCAAGGGCGTCGTCGCGTATCGGGATCCCGACGGGCGTCCGCGCGGGTTCCTGCTCTGGGACGTGTGGGGGAAGGTCGACGCGGCGGGTGAGCTCATTCGCGCGGCCGCACCGGTCGGCAGCGACGACCTACGAGGGCTGCTCGCGTGAGCTCAGACCAGCTTGTCGGTGCGGGCGGCCAGCTCGCGATCGCGGTCGGTGATGCCACCGGCGGAGTGCGTCGTCCAGCGGACGGTGACGCGCTTGTAGCTGATCGCGATGTCGGGATGGTGGTTCTCCGACTCCGCCAGATCGGCGAGCCGGTCGACGAATCCGATCGCGTCGCGGAACCCGTCGAACTCGAGCGTCCGCTCGAGGGCACCGTCGCGCTCCACCCAGGCTTCGTTTCCGCTCACAACCGGGATTCTTCCATCCTCGAGCGCTCGCGCAAACCCACGCCGACGCGCGAGCTCGTCGCCGACGCCATCTACCGGCCGCTAGCCCACCTTGTCGTGCTCGCCCTCTTGCCGCTGCGCGTTCCGCCGCCTGCGGTCGTCCTGGCTGGGCTCGCTGCGGGGCTCGCGGCGGCCGTGGAGATCACACGCGGCGGCCTTCTCGTCGCCGCGGCTCTCGTCGTGCTGAAGACGGTTCTCGACGGCGCCGACGGCGCGCTCGCGCGCGCTTCGGGCCGCGTGACGGCATTCGGGCGCTATCTCGACTCGGACTGCGACCTCGTCGTCAACGCCGCCCTCTTCGCGGCCATCGGCTACGCGACCGGCCGGCCGCTTCTCGCGCTCGCCGGCTTCGTGGCGTCCACGCTGGTCCTCAGCCTCAACTTCAACCTGCGGCGCCTGTACTGCGGGACGGAGGCGATGCCGGAGGGAGGCGGCCTCGCGCGGCGCTTCTACGAGCTCGTGTACGCGCCGCAGGACCGCCTCGCCGACCGCCTCGTGCGCCGCCCGCCGAGCCTCGCGACGCTCCGCGTGTTCCACAACCTCGGGTTCGCCACCCAGCACACGGCGCTCGCCGTGGTTCTCGTCCTCGTCACCCTCACCACCACCTGAACCGGAAGGAGCCGTCACATGTCGGAGACCGTCATCGAGTTGAAGCCCGCCGCACCGGCGCTGTCGCTGCCCCGCGAGATCCCCCCGGAGGACTGGGCCCGGTACCGGGGCCACATGGCGGAGATCCTCGATGCGCTCGGGTTGCCGCTCGGGACGCCGGGCACGCGTGACACCCCGGAGCGCTTCCTGCGCGCGCTCTTCGAGGCGACGGCCGGGTACGACGGCGACCCGAAGCTCGTGACGACGTTCCCGACCGAGAGCCGCGCCGCCGGCGACCAGCCGTTCGCCCAGATCGTCGAGGGGCCGATCGCGTTCTCGGCGCTCTGCGAGCACCACGCGCTGCCCTTCCACGGCCACGCGCACGTCGGGTACATCGCGGGCGAGCAGATCATCGGCATCTCCAAGCTGACCCGGCTCGTCAGGCTCTTCGCGCGCCGGTTCACCGTCCAGGAACGGCTCGGAGAGCAGATCGCCGACACGCTCGTCGCGCTCGTCGAGCCCGAAGGCGTGGCCGTACGGCTCGAGGCGTCGCACCTGTGCACGCAGATGCGCGGCGTCGAGGAGCATTCCCGCACCACGACGACGGCGTGGCGCGGCGTCTATCGCGACGCCGAGCTGCGGCGCGAGTTCCTCGACCTCGCCCGATGAGCGACCTCGAGCCGCTCGCGCTGCTCTCGGCGGAGGCCGGCGGCGGTCTCGCGCTGCCGCCCGAGTTGCGTCGCGTCTACGGCGGCGACCTGGTGCTGCCGGAGCGCTGCCTCTACGCCAACTTCGTGCAGACCATCGACGGCGTCGTCGCGATGCCATCGGTCCCCGACTCGAACCGGGTCGTCTCGGGCGGCAGCGAGGCCGATCGTTTCGTGATGGGCCTCTTGCGAGCCGCCGCCGATCTCGTCCTGATCGGGAGCGGGACCCTGCGCGCGTCGGCACGCGGACGCTGGCGCCCGGAGACGGTGTTCCCCGCCGCCGCGGAGCCCTACGCGACCCTCCGACGGGACCTCGGCCTGGAGGTTCGGCCGCGCGTCGCGATCCTCACCGGCTCCGGCTCGATCCCGCCCGACCGCGCGGTGCTCGAGGACGACCCGATCGTCCTCACGACCGACGCGGGTGCCGAACGGCTCGCCGGGACGCTCCCCGCGGGCGTCGAGGTGATGCCACTGTCGGGGGAAGCCGGGGTCGACGTCCGGGCTGCGGTCGAGCTCCTGCGCGCGCGCGGCTACCGGCGCATCTTGAGCGAGGCCGGCCCGCACGTCTTCGGCTCGCTCGTCGAGGCGGGTCTCGTCGACGAGCTGTTCCTGACCGTGTCACCGCTGCTCGCCGGGCGGTCGTCAGGGGCTCTCGGGCTCGTCGAGGGCGTCGCGCTCCTCCCCGAGCAGGCGGAGCCTGCGCGTCTCCGGTCGGCGCGAGCGCATGGGAGCCACCTGTTCCTGCAGTACGCACTTCGCTGACGCGGGGTTCGGTCTCCCGTACGACACCGCGCGAGGAGGGGTTCATACTGGAAGGCCATGACCGGCCAGCCCGGCATTCACACGTTCCTGATCGCCGACATCCGCGGCTACTCGCGCTACACGGACGAGTTCGGCGCGGAGGCCGCCGCCGGGCTGACCGCGCAGTTCGTCGGCCTCGTCACGGACGACGTGGAGACGCACGGCGGCAAGGTCGTCGAAGTCCGCGGCGACGAGGCGCTCGCCGTCTTCTCCTCGGCGCGTCAGGCGATCCGCTGCGCCGTCGCGCTCCAGGCGCGATTCGACGAGGAGGCCGCGCTCGACCACGATCTTCCGCTTCGGGTCGGCATCGGCATCGACTCCGGCGAGGCAGTCGAGCTCGAGGACGGGAGCTTCCGCGGCGCCGCCTTGAACGTCGCAGCCCGCCTCTGCGGCCGTGCGCACGGCGGCGACGTGATCGTCACCGAGGCGACCTACCGGCTCGCCGGGAAGATGGAGGGGCTCACCTTCAGCGATCGAGGCAGGGTGCATCTGAAGAACATCAGCGACCCGATCCACATCCTGCAGGCGTACTCCGAGCAGGACGCCCCGTCCACGAACCGCTGGGTGCTGATGTTCTTCGGCAAACCGGGCCGGCAGTTTGGCAAGCCGGGCCGGCAGTTCGGCTGGAAGCTCGCCGCCGCCGGCGTCGTCGGTATCGCCGCGATCACCGCGGCAGGGGTCGTCTACCTCACGGCCGGAGACGGCACGAACGGAGGCGGCAGGCTCCCGGTTGCCGTGGCCTCCGGCGGCGAGAAGCCGCTTCCCGCGAACGCCGGGCTCGAGCTGATCGTCCCGACGGCACTCTGGAAGGACTGCCATGTGCAGGCTGTCCCCGAGCCCACCGCCGTCCAGACCGCCGTCTGCCTACCGGCCGGCGGGATGCCCGACCGCTGGGAGATCTCGGAGTACCCAAGTGCCGCGGCGCTGACGGCGGCGTACCAGGCGGAGCTGCGCCGCCGCGAGGACGTCCCGCGCGACAAGGGCAAGTGCAACGCGTTCTCCTGGGGCGGCGAGCATGCCTGGCTGCACGGGCCGGACAAGCCCGGCGGTCGCGTGTTCTGCTACTTCGACGGCAACGACGCGGTGATCGTGTGGACCCACGAGCGGCTCGGGCAGCCGACGCACCGGGACGTCCTCACCATTGCCCGGGAGGGCGGGAGCGACCACTCGGGCCTGACGCGCTGGTGGCGTCCGTGGCACCACGAGATCGGCAAGGCGATCTGACCGCCCCTACCCTGCGCGATGCCTACTTGAGCAGCAGCTTCGCGAGGCGCCGGTCGGCGAGCACCAGGAAGACCGCGGTCAGCGCGACGAGATAGGCGATGTTCACGAGCACGAGCCAGCTCACGTCGCCGAGGGTGAACGCGCGGAGCAGCTCGACCCCGTGGTAGAGCGGCGTCAGCGGCAGGATCCAGCGGACGACGTCGGGGTAGGTGTCAGCCGGCACGAACGTCGCGGAGAACAGGAACATCGGCAGCGTGCAGAGCTCGACGAAGGCGAAGTCGGCCCACGAGCGCATCAGCGTGACCCCGAACACGGACGGAGCGGCGAACGCGGCCGAGACGAGCAGCGCGCCCGGGATCGCCAGCACCGCCCAGGGCGAGTCGAGCAGCCCCATCGCGAGCATCACCGTGACGAACCCGATCGAGTAGACGGTGCCGCGGATGAGCGTGTAGGTGAGCTCGCCGAGCGCGACGTCGCGGACGGTCATCGGGGTCGCGAGCACGCCGTCGTAGGTCTTCGCGTACTTCAGCTTGAAGAACACGTTGCCCGACTCGTAGACGGCGCCGTTCATCGCCGAGGCGGCGAGGAGCGCGGGCGCGACGAACTCGCGGTAGCCGACGGCCTGGCCGTCGACGTCGACGGTGCCGACGAGCGCGCCCACGCCGACACCCATTGCGAAGAGGTAGAAGAGCGGCTCGAAGAAGCCGGAGACGAACACGAGCCAGGCGCCGCGCGAGCTCGCGATGTTCCGCTCGACGAGCCGCCACGAGCGCGGCGCGTGGAGCCGCGGGAAGATGCGAAGCGTCGTCTCGAGCGTGCTCATCGGCGGAGCTTCTCCCGCTGCGCGCGGACGGTGAGCACCGATCCGACGGCAGTCAGCGCGACGAGGTAGGCGACGTGGACGACCGCCAGCAGCGGATCGAGATCGTCGGTGGCGAGGCCGCGGCACAGTGCGACGCCGTGCCAGAGCGGCGTCGCCCATGCGAGCGCCTCGAGGAGGATCGGCAGCTGCGAGATCGGGAAGAACGTGCCCGAGAAGAGGAAGAGCGGGACGAGCCCGAAGCGAAAGATCGCAGCGAGCCACTCGTCGCCCTCGACGCTCGACGTGATCGCGGCCAGCACCGAGCCGAACGCGAGGCCGCAGAGCAACGCCGCGAACGGCGCCAGGACTGCGAGCGGGGAGACGAACGCCCCGCCGATCGCGGCGATCGCCGCGAAGATCGTGACGGCGACGATCACCCGCACGCCGCACCACGCGAGGATCCCCGCTACGAGCTCGCCGACGCGGATCGGCGTCGAGACGGCGGCGTGGTACGTCTTGAGCCACTTCAGGCCTGCTCTGACAGGGAAGGTCGTCACGCTTGCCGCGGTCTGCATCGCCGTCGTCGCGAGCAGCGCCGGCGCGACGAACTGGAGGTAGCTGAGACCGCCGAGATCGGGGTTCGACTTGTCGATGAGGCTCCCGAGCAGGACGCCGATCGAGACGAGAAAGAAGATCGGGTTCAGAAGCGAGACGGTGATCGAGCCGCGCCAGAGCCGTCGGAACGAATGGGCCTGCCAGCCGACGACCGCGACCGTGCGGCGGACGGACTCCATCAGTCGATCAGGCTCCGGCCGGTGAGCCTCAGGAAGACGTCCTCGAGCGTCGAGCGGCGAACGAGGACGGTCTCAGGAGCGAGCCCGCGCGCGTGCACCGCGTCGACGACTGCGTCGCCGTCGTCGGTGCCGATCACCACCCGGTCCTGCAGCACCTCGACGTGGTTCGCGATCCCGTCGAACGATGGGCTGCCATTCTGGTCGGCGAATCGGAGCTCGACGACCTCGCGCTCGACGTAGCGCTCGATCAGCTCGCGCGGCGACCCCTCCGCCACGATCTTCGCCCGGTCCATAACCACGAGCCGGTCACAGAGCTGCTCCGCCTCGTCCATGTAGTGGGTCGTCAGGACGAGCGTCACGCCGCGCTGCTTGAGCCGGTAGAGGCGATCCCAGAGCGCATGGCGCGCCTGCGGGTCGAGCCCGGTCGTCGGCTCGTCCAGAAGCAGCAGGCGAGGGTCGTTCACGAGCGCGCGGGCCAGACTGAGGCGGCGCCGCATCCCGCCCGAAAGTTCGCCCGGCCTGACATCCGCCTTGTGCGACAGAGCCGCAAACTCCAGCAACCGGGGAATGCGTTCGCGAATCTGCGCGTCGCGAATGCCGAA
>DASUZN010000102.1:0-7590 GCA_036376855.1 Gaiella sp.
AGCCAGCCGGAGTCGTCCGCGACCGCGTCCTGTGAGGTGAAGACGACCGTGTCCCCGCGCGCGAGCTCGACCCCGAGGTTCCGCGTGCGGCCGTGGCCGAACTCCTCCGCCGGAATCTCGTGGACGACCGCCCCGGCGGCGCGCGCCCGCTCGGGGCCGCCGTCGGTCGAGCCGGAGTCGACGACCACGATCTCGACCTCCTCCTCGATCCCCTGCGCGGCGATGCCCGCGAGGCAGCGCGCGAGGTCGGCGCCGCCGTCCTTGACGGGGATGACGACCGAGATCAAGGCGCGCGTTCGTACACCAGCATCAAATTGTTGCGGCGAGGAGGCACCCGGACCGTCGCGACCAACCGATCGCTCGGGAACCGTGCCGGGACGAGCGCCTCCAGCTCGCCATCGTCGAAATACGAGACCCGGTCTCCCGTGACCAACCTGTCGGAGGACCACGCCGCGAGGTGCGCGATCGACCTCGACCGAACCCAATCCTTCAGGACGAAATGCCCCCCCGGCGTCGTCAACGCGCGCACGTCGTCCAATAGTGCGCCTCGCGCATCCGGCGGCACATGGTGGAGCACGTCCACGACGACGACGAGGTCGAAGCGCTCGCCGGCCGCACGCGAGTACGACCTCGAGTCGATCGATCGGAACGTCGCGCGAGTCGGGTCTCCTTCGTAGAGGTGGCCGACCTCCGGCGCGACATCGATCCCCGCATACCGTGCTTCAGGGAATGCCACCAGCAACCGCGACGCCATTTGACCGTCTCCACAGCCGACCTCGAGTATCGACGTCGCGCGGACGATCCCTGACAGCGACTGGGCGCACGCGGCGAGGTCGATGAACTGGCGTCGATACAGGTCGCTAACGGGCGCCTCGAAGCGGCCGAGGCGGGTCCTGACAGACCGGCCGACGCTCACGCGACGTTGACGGGCTCGACGACCGAGGCGCGGGACGGCTCTGTTGTCCTCATCGTCAACAGACTCAGGAAGAACGACCCGAGGATCACCTGGACGCCGACAGCGACCAGTGTGAACCCGACCGCGGTCGCGTATTCATGCGCAAGTGCACCGAAGCCGCCGATCGCCCAGCTGACGAAGATCACGGTGAGTGTGACGATCCCGGTGAGCAGTACGACTCCGCCACCCGCGAGGCCGTGCTCGAGGCGGAGTCGTCCGCGAGCTCTTTCGATCAGGCTGTCTGTCTCACCGAGGTGGGCTGCCGCAAACGCACGCGCGAAGATGCCGAGCTGCACGACCTGCATGCCGAGAAGGATCGCGAACATGAAGAGGAACAGGGTGTGGAGCTGCCACGTGCGCCCGAGGACCTCCACCGGTCCTGCGGCGAGCGCGAGGGCACCAACGGTGCCGAGTGCGAGGAGCATGAGGCCGGGGACGAAGAAGAGCCAGCTCGGGCTGTAGAGCAGCATGAACTTCACGTGGCGCCACGCGTCGCCGAAGCGGTTCAGCTTCGACTCGCCGACGCGCGGGTAGTAGTCGATCGGGATCTCGCTGACACGGAGCTTGCGGCGGAACGCCTTGAAGACCATCTCCGAGGCGAACTCCATCCCGGTCGAGTGCAGATCGAGCGTCGGGAGCGCGTCCTTGCGGACGGCCCGCATCCCGCAGTGCGCGTCGGAGATCTTCACGCCGAAGAGGACGTTCAGCAGGCCTGTCAGGATCGGATTCCCGATGTGGCGGTTGAGCCACGGCATCGCCTCGCCGTGGATGGTGCCCTCGAAGCGCGAGCCCATGACGAGGTCGTCCCCCTCCGCCAGCCGCTCGACGAACGGTGCGAGGTCCTGCATCGGATACGTCTCGTCGGCATCGCCCATCACGATGAAGTCACCCTGCGCGACGGCGAGCCCGGCGAGGTAGGCGCTGCCGTAGCCCGGCCGCTCCTCACGCACGACGGTGGCACCGTGCTCGGCGGCGACCTCGGCGGAGAGGTCGGTCGACGCGTTGTCGACGACGATCACCTCGCCTGAGCGGCCCGAGCGGCGGATCCCCTCGAGCGACTGGTCGACGACCTTCCCGACCGCCTCTTCCTCGTTCAGGCAGGGGATGACGACGGATATCTCGGGCGCGGCGGCGGACATCGCGTTCGGCGCTCGACCGTAGCACGCGCATCTGCGGGACCATCCTCGGCCCGCAGTACGCTGGCCCGGTGGCGGCCCTGGGAGGCACGGTCGGTCGCGCCGGTCGCGCCCTCGCACGGTTCGCCGAGAGCCGTCGTGCGACGGCGGTCCTCTTCGGAGTTGCGCTCGGCGTGTACGCCGGCGTCTCGATCGCGCTGCCTCTCCAGGCAGGCCGGGACCTGCCGCGCTACCTGCTCGTCTACGGCCAGCTCTTCGACGCCCACGTCGTCTTCCCCAATGCGCTGCTCGCGCGGACGCCGGGCACGCCGGTGGTCACCGGGCTGCTCCTGGACGGAGGCCCCCTCGCGAGCGAGGCCGGTTTCGCCGCGCTTTACGCGCTCTCGGTCGTTGCCTGGTTCTGCGTCGCCCGCCGCTTCGGCCCGGTCGCGTCGCTGACGACGGCCGCGGCGTTGCTCGCGTACCCGGGCTACGTCCTGCTCTTCCACGAGCTGGCGAGCGACGCGCTTTTCGCTGCCACCTTCGCCCTCGTCGCGCTTCTGCTGATGCGTGCCGTCGAGCAACCGTCGATGGTGCGCGCCGCGGGCCTCGGGCTGGGCGTCGTCGCGCTCATCCTCGCGCGCCCCGTCGGCCAGGTGCTGCTGCTGCTCGGGCTTGCGCCGCTTCTCGCCGCGCGCGGCAGGCGCCCACGCGTGGAGGCCGCCGTCGCCTTCGCCGTCGCGGCGATCGTCCCGCTGGTCGTGCTCGCCGGCGTCAACGCGGCGCGTGTCGACGACTTCACCGTCGTCCGTGGCGGGTCGGCGTCGCTTCTCTTCCGCACGTTCGTCGCGGACAGCATCGTCGAGCCCGGCAACGGCGAGGCGTCCGCCGAGCTGGCGCAGGCGGTGTCGCGAGAGCTGCTCCCGAACGAGCCTTACCGGTCTCGCGGTATCGGCCTCGACACGTTCTTCTCCTCGGGAAGCTCGCGAATGCACGACGACCTGACCGTGCTCGCCGACCGGACGTGGGGCTGGGACGACGACTACCGCCACCTCGGCCGCGTGGCGCGAGAGGCGATCCGCGCGCACCCGCGAACCTATGCGCGCGGGGTCGCGAAGGACCTGTGGCGCCTGCTGCTCTGGCCCCTCTACGGGCCGGTCGAGACGACTGCGTCGACCCCTTCCGGTGCCGAGCCGCCGTCGGTCGCGCCGCCGCCAGCCGCGCCGCCGGTCGACGACGAGCCGATCCCGTCGTCGCGCGAGGCGCCGTACATCTCGACGCCGGACGGGCGGATCCGCGAGGTGTGGACGTCACCGACCGAGCACTCGATCGTCTTCCGCTACCAGGCCGACGCGGCCCGTTCGGCCGCGCTCGATCGCGATGTGAACGCACTGCTCGAGGGCCTGCCCGATCGTGGCGGCCACCCGTCGCTCGTCGCACGTCTCAACGACCTCTCGCGGCTCTACCCGCGGCCGTTCATGTGGCTCCTCGTCGGGATCGTCGCAGTGCTCTGGCGGCGTCCGAGACGGATAGCGGTCCCGGTGGCACTCGCCGCCTGCGCGCTCGCGGTGATGGTGTCGACGTCGCTCGCCGTGTACGCGGTCGCGGAGTACTCGGTGCCCGTCGTCCCCGCCTTCGTGCTGCTGGCAACCGCCGGTCTCTTCGGCCGGCGCTCCCCATGAGGCCCGTGGCGGCGTCGGCTACGGTCTCCTGTCGGAGATGCCCGACCTGCGCCTCGTCCCCAAGACCGAGCTCGATCGCCTGCTGGCGGCCGACGTCGACCCCGACGCGAGGCTGGCGCTCCTTGCCGATGCCTGCCGGCTGAACGCACTCGTCGCCGTGAAGCGCGCCGGCTCTGGCCATCTCGGCTCGACGTTCAGCGCGCTCGACGTCGTCGCGCAC
The DNA here is from genome assembly GCA_036376855.1 of Gaiella sp. Lineage (GTDB taxonomy): Bacteria > Actinomycetota > Thermoleophilia > Gaiellales > Gaiellaceae > Gaiella. The sequence goes on from DASUZN010000102.1 coordinate 3,973, forward strand.
CTGCTCTTCGACGAGCTCGACGTCGCGGAGCGCGGATTCGACGATCCCGACCGCGACGTGTTCTTCTCCTCCAAGGGACACGACGTGCCGGGGCTGTACGCAGCACTCTTCGCGCTCGGCGTCGTCTCGCGCGAGCGCCTGCTCCGCCTCCGGCGCCTGGGCGGGCTCGACGGGCACCCGGACGTCGGAGTGCCAGGGATCGAGGCCAGCTCGGGCTCGCTCGGGATGGGCATCTCCAAGGGCCGCGGGATCGCGCTCGCGAAGCGCCGCCTCGGCCGCGAGGGGCTCGTCGTCGTGATGACGGGGGACGGGGAGCTCCAGGAAGGGCAGAACTGGGAGGCGCTGCAGGCGGCCGCCCACGAGCGGCTCGGCAGGCTCTGGGTCATCGTCGACCGCAACGAGGTGCAGTCGGACAAGCCGACCGAGGAGATCGTCGCGCTCGGCGATCTCGAGGCGAAGCTCCTCGCATTCGGCTGGGAGGTCGCGACGGTGGACGGGCACGACCACGCCGCGCTGCGGTCCGCCTTCGGCCGTTTCCGGAGCGGCGGTGACGCGCCGAAGGCGCTCGTCGCGCAAACGGTGAAGGGGAAGGGCGTCTCGTTCATGGAGCACCCTGCCGCGCTCGCCGAGGGCGGCGGCACGTACCGCTGGCACGCGGGTGCCCCCGCCGACGAGCCGTTCGCGCGCGCCGTCGCCGAGCTCGAGGCCCGCCTGGCAGAGCGGTGCGCAGCGCTCGGCCTCGACCCGCCCGTGCTCGAGCCCGTCGAGACCGAGGAGCCTGCGGCCGGCCTCGAGGGAGAGCCGGAGTCCGGCGCCGGCACGCGCGCAAGGCCGAAGCCGACCCTCCGCGAGTCGGCGGAGTACGTCGTCGAGGCCTATGGCGAGACGCTGCTCGAGCTCGGCGCGGAGCGCGACGACCTCGTCGTCCTCGATGCCGACCTGGCCTCCGACTGCCGCACCCGTGCGTTCGAGCTGGCGTATCCGGACAGGTTCGTCCAGTGCGGGATCGCGGAGCAGGACATGGTCTCCACCGCCGCGGGTATGGCCCGCCACGGGCTGCTGCCGATCGTCAACTCGTTCGCCTCCTTCCTCGCCTCGCGCGCCAACGAGCAGATCTACAACCAGGCGAGCGAGGGCTCGAAGGTCGTCTACGCACTCCATTACGCCGGGCTCATTCCGGCCGGCCCTGGGAAGTCGCACCAGAGCGTCCGCGACATCTCGCTCCTCGCTGCGCTCCCGAACGTCGCGATCGTGCAGCCGGGCTCGTGGGACGAGACGCGCGGGCTTGTCCGCTGGGCGGTGGAGGAGGCGGACGAGACCGTCGCGCTGCGGCTGGTCATCGGCCCCTCGCCGCGGCGGATCGAGCTACCCGTGCTGCCGGCGGTCGGACAGGGCAGCGTGGTGCGCGACGGCGACGATGCGGTGCTGGTTGCGTACGGCCCGGTGATGCTCCACGAGGCGCTCCTCGCCGCCGAGGGCATGGCCGAGCGAGGGGAGCTGTCGCTGCGGGTCGTCGCGATGCCGTGGCTCAACCGGTTCGACGCGGACTGGCTCGCGGCCGAGATCGCGTCCTTCGAGCATCTCTTCGTCCTCGAGGATCACGCGCCGGTAGGCGGCCTGGGCGACGCCCTCCGCGGCGCCCTTCCCGGCCGGATCGTGACGGTGTTCGGCGTCGAGGGCTGGCCCGCGTGTGGGTCGCCCGACGAGGCGCTCCGGTTCCACGGCCTCGACGGTGCATCGCTCGCGAGGCGGATCGGCGCGCGCGTCGGCGTCGCCGCCCGATGACAAAGCGCGTCTGGCTCGTCCTCCCCGACCTGCTCGCGATCCGCGTCTTCTTCGACACGGGGATCGTGAGCGGGCTCCACGAGCGGTTGGGCGGCCGCCTCGCGGCGGTCTTCCTCGTGCCGCGCGACGCGGCGGCAGAATGGCTCGGTCGGGTGCCAGGCCTGGAGGTGCTCCATGGAGACGAGCTCACGGCCGCCGACGGCCTTCCCGACAGCGCCCTCGCGCGGGTCGACGCGACACTCGATCGGCAGCTCGGCTACCACCCGCTCGCGATCCGCCTGAATCGCCGGCACGGCTTCCACACCGAGCGGATGCAGCCGGGTCATCCGAACTGGATGCTCGATACGAACCGCGACAGCCGGCTGCCGCACCGGCCCGAAGTCGACCGTGCGATGGAGCGGTGGTTCTTCAGCCCTCGGCGGCACGTGCCGCGGCGGTTGCTCGAGGCGATGCGGCGCGACTGCTCGGGCCTCGTGCTCTCGAACGTGCAGCCCTTGAGCGCGGTGCCGTTCCTCACTGCCGCGCGGCGGCTCGAGCTCCCGGTGGTGGCGCACGTCGCGAGCTGGGACCACACGGTCGGCAAGGGCGTCATCTCGCCGCACTGCGACCTCTACGTCGTCCAGAACCGCGCGATGGAGGACGACCTGCGCCGCTATCACGGGATCGAGCCGGAGCGCGTGCGCGTCACCGGCTGGCCGCAGACCGACCTGTTCCACCGCCGGAGACCGCGCGCCGAGTACGACGCGCTGTTGCGCCGCTACGGGCTCGACCCTGCCCGCCCGCTCGTCGTCGTCGCCGGGAACACGCCGAGCAACGCGCCCTACGAGGGACGCTTCATCGAGCGTCTCGTCGAGTGGTGGGAGCACAGCTCGCGCGGCCGGTTGCAGCTCCTGTTCCGGCCTCACCCGCGCGACACCCGCTGGCGAGAGCGGTTCGCCGCGGCCACGGGGCACGAGGGAGTCGTCGTCCAGGAGGCGAGCTACTCGGACATCGAGGAGCTCGCGACGCTGCTGCAGCACGCGGACGTCGTCGTCTGCAACGCGGGGACGATCCTGCTCGACGCGCTCGTCGGCGACCGCCCGGCCGTCTGCGTGCTCTACGACGAGGGGGCGCCGCCGGGCGAGTCGTGGGCGGCGAAGAACGTCGTTGGCAAGCACTACGAGGAGCTGGCGGCCTCCGGCGCCTTCCATCGCGCCGAGCGCTTCGACGAGGTCGTGGCCGGTATCGAACGCTCGCTCGCGCAGCCGGCCGAGCTCGCCTCAGAGCGGCGCCGAGCCGTCGAGCAAGTCGTCGGCACGGTCGACGGCCGAGCGGCGGAGCGCGTCGTCGACGCGATTGCGGACGTCGTCAGCCGGCGGAGCGTCGAGCTAGGCCGATGATCTCGCGCGCCTGGGCCGGTGTCGCGACCTCGCGTTCCATCGCCCTCGCGATTCGGACGAGGCGTTCGACGAGTGCAAGATTGGTCGCGGGCCGGGTCTTCGCGACGTCGAGCCAGAGGTTGTCCTCGAGCCCGACACGGACGTGCCCGCCGCCGGCGATCGCAAGCGTGTTCATCGAGAGCTGAAAGCGTCCGATCCCCGCGGCCGCCCACGTCGCCTCCGGCGGCAGCTTCTCGACGAGTAGCGCGAGGTTGAAGGGTGTCGCGCTCAGCGTGCCGAGCGACCCCAGCAGCAGGTTGACGTAGAGCGGCGTCCGCAGCACCCCACGCTGGAGGAGGTACGCCGCGGTGTCGAGCATTCCGACGTCGAACACCTCGAGCTCGGGAACGATCCCGCGTTCGGCCATCCGCTCGGCGAGCCGCCGAATCATGTCGGGCTCGTTCACCGAGGCGTG
>DASUZN010000103.1:0-3972 GCA_036376855.1 Gaiella sp.
GCGGCTTGCCTGCGCCGCGACCCCCGTGCAGAAACGGAGGTCGGGGCGGCGTACTCCCCTTCGCCGTCCCGAACCGCCGTCCCGGGCGGTGACGAGCGCATCGCGCGTCAGGCTGCCTCGTGCAGCGCCGGCTCCTCGGCGTGCAGCTCGCGCTGCCGATGTGTCCGCATGGTCGCGACCGCGACCACCGCGCCCGCGAGTGCGATCAGGGCCGCGATCTCGAGCCCGCGCTGGAAGCCGTGGACGAACGCCTCGGGTCGAGTGTCACCCGCGGCCAGCGACGTCGACGTCACGTGCGCGACGATCGCACCGGTGACGGCGATTCCGAGCGAGCCGCCGACCTGGCGCATGCTGTTCAGGACGGCCGAGCCGACACCCGCCTGGTCGCTGGCGACGGAGCTCATCGCGGCAGCCGTCGTCGGCGTCATCACGAGCGCCATCCCGATGCCCATCAGCACGAGCCCCGGAAGGATGTCCCAGTAGCTCGACCCCGTGCCGAGCCGCGAGTAGACCAGGAGCGAGGCCGCGAGCGACGTCATCCCGGCGCCGGTCAGCCAGCGGGAGCCGACGCGGTCGACCACCCGCCCCACCTGGGGCGACAGCACCGCGATCAGGATCGTCGCCGGCAGGAAGCTCGCGCCGGCCTCGACCGGCGAGTAGCCGAGGATCTGCTGGACGTAGAGCGACACGTAGAAGAAGACGCCGAACATCGCCAGCGCCACGAGCAACATCGAGATGTTCGCGCCCGAGAACGTCGGGTTGCGGAAGAGCGTCAGGTCCAGCATCGGTCGCCGCTGCCGGAGTTCGAGCACGACGAACGCGACGAGCGAGACCGCCGCGAGCGCGAACGCGCCGAGAATGCGGGTCGATCCCCACCCGTGGTTGTTCGCCTCGATCAACGCATAGGTCAGCGCGAAGAGGCCGACCGCGGACGTGACGAGCCCCGGCACATCCGGCCGCTGGTTCCGGGAGGTGTCGCGCGACTCGTCGACGAACACGAACGCTGCCACGATCGCGATCACGCCCACCGGGACGTTGACGAAGAAGATCCAGCTCCAGTCGACGTGCTCCGAGAGGAGGCCGCCGACGAGCGGGCCGATCGCGAGCGCGAGCGCCGAGACGCCGGCCCAGATCCCGATCGCGGTGCCCCGTTGCCGCGGTGGGAAGGTCGCGGTGATGATCGAGAGCGTCGCGGGGTTCATCATGGCTGCGCCGATGCCCTGGACGACGCGCGCGCCGATCAACATGTCGGCGCTGCCCGCGAGACCGCATGCGAGCGAGGCTGCGGTGAAGACGGCGAGACCTGCGACGAACACGAGTCGCCGGCCGAGCAGGTCGGCAAGCTTCCCGCCCGTCAGCATGAACGCGGCAAAGGTGAGCGCGTAGCCGGCCACGACCCACTCGAGCTGCGAGAGCGACATGCCGAGATCGCGCTCGATGGACGGCAGCGCGACGTTCACGACCGTGTTGTCGAGCATGATCATGAACAGCCCGAGCGAGACCGCCCCGAGCGTCCACCACTTCCGCCGCTCCCCGCCGAACGACCCGCCGTCGACCGTGCCCGCTGCGTCCACCGTCATCGCCTCCTTCGGATCGGTCATCCGAGGTTCGCTGCCCCGCATCGGGCACCGCGGGGCGCAAACCGGCGTCGAGGGGTTCGGCTAGCCACACCGGGCGGACGGTGTGGCGGATACGCGGCCTACAGGAGCACGCGCCTGAGCGCCTCGTGCCACTCGCGGCGCATGTCCTCCACCTCATCGCTGCTCATTCGCGGCTCGTAGCGGGCGCCGCGGCGGATCAACGCGGCCACCTCGTTCGGGCCAGACCACGTCCCGACCGCGAGCCCGGCGAGCGCCGCCGCGCCGATCGCGGTCGCGTCGGCGTCCGCCGCGACCTCGACGGGGCAGTCCAGGAGATCGGCTTGGAGCTGCATCAGGAAGCCGTTCGCCGTCGCGCCGCCGTCCGCCCGCAGCACACCCACATCGAGGGGAAGCGCGTCGAGCACGTCGGCGACCTGGTGAGCGACAGCTTCGAGTGTGGCGCGCACGAGGTGCGCGTCCGTCGTGCCGCGCGTCAGGCCGCAGATCAGCCCGCGGGCCTCCGGCCGCCACTGCGGCGAGCCGAGCCCGGTGAGCGCCGGGACGAACGTCACGCCGCCGGTCGAGTCGACGCTCGTCGCGAGACGCTCGCTCTCCGCCGCCGACTCGATCAGGCCGAGCCCGTCTCGCAGCCATTGCAGCGCCGCGCCGCCGACGAGCACGGAGCCCTCGGAGGCGTATTGCGGGGCGGCGCCGGGCACGACCGCGGCGGCCGTCGTCAGCAGCCCTTCCGCCGGCTTGCCCGGCTCCTCGCCCAGGCTGACGAGCACGAACGTCCCCGTCCCGTACGTCGCCTTCGCCTCGCCGGGGGCGAAGCAGCCCTGGCCGAAGAGCGCCGCCTGCTGGTCCCCGGCGATCCCCGCGATCGGGACGCGCGCACCGAGGAGCGTCGCCTCCGCGACGACACCCGACGACGGCACCACCTCGGGCAGGACCGCGCGGTCGACGCCGAACAGCGCGAGCAGCTCGTCGTCCCAGGCGCCGGCCGCGAGGTCGAGGAGCATCGTCCGCGACGCGTTCGTCACGTCGGTCACGTGCGCGGTGCCGCCCGTCAGCTTCCAGACGAGCCAGGAGTCGACCGTCCCGAACGCGAGCTCGCGCGCAGGGAGGCTCGTGCGCTCGAGGATCCATTCCAGCTTGGTGGCCGAGAAATACGGGTCGGGCACGAGCCCTGTCCGCTCGCGGATCAGCTGCGAGGGCAGCTCGGCGCAGCGCTCCGCGGTGCGCCGGTCCTGCCAGACGATCGCCGGATGCACGGGCCGTCCGGTCGCCCGCTCCCAGACGACGGTCGTCTCACGCTGGTTCGTGATCCCGATCGCGACGACGTCTCCGGCCCCGATCCCCGCGTCGGCGAGCGCCTCGGCGGCGGTCTGCTCGACGCTCGCCCAGATCTCCTCCGGGTCGTGCTCGACACAGCCCGGTCGCGGGAACGACTGCTGGATCTCGCGATACCCGCGCCCCACCGGCCGCAGACGATGGTCGACGACGAGGCACGTCGTGCCAGTCGTCCCCTGGTCGATCGCGAGGATCACGGCCGTAGTAGACCACCCCGCTGCTCCTGGACATACCTCTCGTACCCGACTACGTTCCGACCGACTTGCCGTCGGATCTGACCCGCTACACCGACCCCCGTGCGCACGACCTGCGCGCCGCGTATGTCGCAGCCTTCGGCGGTGACGAGATCCCGGTGCCGGTCGAGTCGATCGCCGAGGATCTGCTCGGCCTGCTGGTCGAGCAACGCGACCTGGGCGACTGCTCGGGGATGCTGATCCCGGGGGAGCGCCTGGTCCTGGTGAACGCGGCCGAGGGGGCGGGCGACGGGACGCCGACCAGCCGGCAACGGTTCACGATCGCGCACGAGCTCGGCCACTGGGTCTGCCACGCACGGCGTGGCGCCGACCCGTCGAGGAGCTACTGCCGTGCGAGCGACCTCGCGCTGGACGCGGATCGTGCTCTCGAGCGGGAGGCGAACGTCTTCGGCGCCGAGCTCCTGATGCCGGAGCTCGCAGTCCGGGAGGCCTGGGTGGCGTTGCCGGACAGAGACGCGCTCGCGGCGCGGTTCGGCGTCTCCGCACTCGCGGCACAGTGGCGTCTGTACAGCTTCGGGCTCGGCGACCGTCCGGGCTGAGCGCCCCGCTCGAGACCACTTTGACGCGCGATCCCTCGAACGAGGGATGGTGTGGCGCGCCAAGGTTCGTCAGAACGTGCTTATCGGCACCTGAGACGAAGGGGGATCCGGTGGCTGCGGCACAGCTCGAGGGGGTCGACCTCGTCGAGATCGACCAGATCCGGCGCTGGCGGTTCGACGAGCTCCTGCGGGCCGGCTACGACATCGCGGACGCGGCCGACGTCGCTTTGCGCACCGACATCGATC
>DASUZN010000104.1:0-3522 GCA_036376855.1 Gaiella sp.
CGCCGGTGACCGAGCCGCCCGGGAAGGTTGCGGTGAGGAGCTCGGCGAGCCCCACGTCCGGCCGCAGCGTCCCCTCGACCGTGGAGACGAGGTGCTCGACGCCCGCAAGCCGCTCGGCGACCATCAGCTCCGGCCAGCGCACGGTGCCGGGCACGCACACGCGCGAGAGGTCGTTGCGCTCGAGGTCGACGATCATGACGTGCTCGGCGGCGTCCTTCGTCGACGCGAGGAGCTCTGCGCGGCCGCCGAGGGGCCTGGTGCCCTTGATGGGCCGCGTGCGCAACGTGCTACCGCTGCGCCTCACGAAGAGCTCGGGCGAGGCGGAGACGATCGCCCAGCCGTTTCCCTCGAAGAGCCGCCACTCGCTGTCGCCGAGTGGTGCGTCGTTCGGTTGTGTCAGCGGGCCAAGTCGGGCGGCGAGCGCGCGCGGACTTCCCGAGAACGACGCGGAGAGGTGTTGGACGAGATTGACCTGGTAGACGTCGCCGCGCGCGATCGCCGCGCGGACGGCCTCGACTGCGGCGGCGTGGTCTCGCTCGGGCCATGTCCGGTGCCAACGCCCGATCCCGAAGTTCCGACTCTCGTTGTCATAATCGACATCATGGGCGTCCGGTCGGATGGCACAGGCCGTGAGCGGCAGCGGGCACGGCTCTGGCGGAGCAGGCGAGACCGTCCGTCGGATCGTCTCGGAGAGCCCGTAGCCGAGATAAAGGTCGGCCACGAGCGACTCCCCGCCGGGCGCGAAGAAACCCCGGTCTCGAAGCCATCCCTCGATCCGCTCGAACGCCCCCTCGGCCTCGTGGATCTCGAGTAGGTCGGCCGCGCGTCCGGTGGAACCGTCTCTCGGCATCGGGATCGTCGTCGCGTCGGGCTCGCGGCGACGTGTCCGAGCCGCCGGCGGAACGACTGTAGACGCTTGCATCGACTGTCCGCCTAGGAGGAACCGGAGCGGACGAGCAGCTCGCTGTCGACGTCCGCCACACACGCCGCCCCCGAAAGCGCGAGGCTGAGCTCGAGCTCCGCAAGGATGCAGCGGAGCACGTGGCGCACTCCCTCCTCGCCAGCCAGGCCGAGCCCGTAGACGTAGGGACGGCCGAGCAGCACGGTCTTGGCACCGAGGGCGAGTGCCTTGAGGACGTCGGCGCCCGACCGGACGCCGCTGTCCATCAGCACCTCGATCCGGTCGCCGACCGCGTCGACGATCGTCGGTAGGGCATCGAGCGCGGCGACGGCGCCGTCGACCTGGCGGCCGCCGTGATTCGAGACCACGACGCCGTCCATCCCGGCGTCCGCTGCGCGCCGGGCATCGTCGGGATGCAGGATCCCCTTGAGTGCGATCGGGCCGCTCCAGTGCTCACGGAGGAAGCCGAGGTCGTCCCAGGTGAGCGAGGGATTTCCGAAGACGGCCGCCCAGTGCTGGAGCGCCGCCAGGCGATTCTCGTCGTCGAGTGCGCCGCCCACCGCGCGAAGGAAGACGGGGTCGGCGAGGTAGTTCTGGTTGCCGACGGCGCGAAGGAACGGCAGGAAGGCGTTGTCGAGGTCGCGCGGCCGCCAGCCCATCATGTGCGTGTCGAGCGTGAGGACGAGCGCGCGGTACCCCGAGGCGGCCGCCCGCTCGAGGAAGCTGACCGCGAGGTCGCGGTCCTTCGGCCAGTAGAGCTGGTACCACCGCGGCGCGTCGCCTCCGGCCGCGGCGACGTCCTCGAGCGTCGTCGTCGCCGCGGTGCTGACGACCATCGGCAGTCCGACCGAGGCGGCTGCGCGGGCGACCGCGGCCTCGCCGTCGGGATGGACGATCCCGAGGACTCCGACCGGAGCGAGCGCCACGGGTGCGGGCATCGGCGTTCCGAGCACGGTCGTCGAAAGGTCCGTCGCCGAGACGTCTCGCAGCATCCGCGGGACGACCCGCCACGAGGCGAAGGCCGCACGGTTCGCGCGCGCCGTCGCCTCCGTGCCCGCCGAGCCGGCGACATAGCCGAATGCGGCGGCCGGCATCCGCTCTTCGGCCATCGCCTCGAGCCGCGTCAGGTCCGCGGGCAGCTCCGGCACGACGTCGCCGAGGCCGCTGAGGTAGATCTCGTTCTGAAAGCTGCCGAACGCGCCCAATAGCCGTTCCTCCGGTGTGTCGCCCGAGTCTCTCAGACCTCGCCCCGCCACGGTGTTCGCCGGGGCAACCACCCAGGGACGGCTCGCCGGTAGGCCTCGTACTGCGCGCCGTACCGCCGTGCGAGCGTCGGCTCCTCGTACCAGTGCACGAAGGCGGCCACGATGACGAAGAACACTGCGGCGTACACGAGCAGGATCGGTCGGCCGAGCAGGAACGCCTGTCCGACGATCGCGGCGCCGACCGCGAGGTACATGGGGTTCCGGACGAAGCGATACAGCCCTCCCACGACCAGGCGCTCCGTGGGCGCGACCGGTGCGGGAGTTCCGCGCCCTTCGAGCACGAACCGGGCGAAAGCTTCCAGGAGAACAGTGACGCCGACGACGAGCACGACCCCACCGGCGACCCTGACGAGGACGAGCGACCCGAAGACGTCCCCCCGTTCCCAGCCGGTGAGCACCCAGGGGATCACGCCTGCGACGACGCCGGGCGCGACGACGAGAAACAGCAGCGTGCCGACGACAACTCTCGAGCTACGCACGACCTTCGAGCTTCACAGCCCGCCACAGCAGAAACAGCGGCATCCGCGCGCGGCGGTGGCGGGTGGCGCCCGGAAGCGACGGCTCCCGAAGGGACTCGATCGCGAGCCCTGCGCTCTCGAGGGCGCGGGCGTACGACTCGAGCGGGAAGCGGCGGCTTGCGAAGTGGAAGACGATGCCGTTGCGCTTGCTGACGAGCTCGTAGTCGTCCTCGTGGAGATACGAGCCCTCGACGACGAAGGCGGCGTCGGCGTCGTCGCTCGTGAACTCGCCCGCGTCCGAGAACGGGTGCGGCACACAGGCGCAGAAGCAGCCGCCCGGCCGCAGCACGCGGCTCGCTTCCGTGACGGCCGCGGGCATGTCCTCGACGTCGATCAGGCTGTTGTACGACGCCACCAGATCGAAGCTCGCGTCGCCGAACGGGAGAGCAGCTGCGTCCCCGACGACGTACGCACCGTCGCGGTCGGCGTCGCGAGCGGCGTCAACGAGCGACGGTGCGACGTCGATCCCGACGATGTCGTAGCCGCGCGCGCCGAGGTCGCGTGAGACGCGGCCCTCGCCGCAGCCGACCTCGAGCGTCCTCGCGGGCGGCGCCGGGAGGAGCGCGAAGAACGCGTCGCGATACGTCCAGTACGCGTCGTGTCCCTCCGCCCGCGCGAAGCGGATCCAGTCGGCGGCGCGATCCTCGAACCAGGGCGGCACTCAGCCGCCGAGCGTCGTCGCGACATGGCGAAAGAGGTCGACACCGAGCTCGAGGTCGTCGACCGCGATCCGCTCGTCGGCCGAGTGGACGAGGCTCGCGGCGAGCTCCGCGTCCATCGCGCGGAGGGGGAAGAAGCCGTAGACGGTCGTCCCGAGGTGTGTCCTCAAGTAGTGGCT
>DASUZN010000105.1:0-6263 GCA_036376855.1 Gaiella sp.
GGCAGCCAGATGACGGCGCGGCTGCAGAACGAGGTCGAGAAGCACTTCAGCCGCCACGAGCTGCGGCGCGCGACGTTCGCGGAGGTGGGGGAGACGACCTATCCCGCGCGGGTCCGCGAGAGCTACGCGCAGGACATCCTCGACTCGGTCGACGTCGATGCCGTCAGGCGCCGGCGGTTCCGCGTCGCGATCGACTACGGCTACTCGCCGGCGGCGTTCACACTTCCCCTCGTGCTCGGCCCGCTCGGGGTGGAGGCGATCGGCGCGCGCGGGTTCTACGTCGAGGACGACGCGGCGCCCGAGCTCGAGTCGATCGACGCGCGAAGGATCGTGACCGGTGTTCGCGCCGACCTCGGGGTCGTGCTCGATCGCGCTGCCGAGCGCTTGCTCCTCGTAGACGAGCGCGGCGAATCGGTCCCCTCGGAGCTGGGCCTCCTGCTCGTCGTCCGGCTCCTCGCGCTCGCCGGACGCCCGGGCCGTATCGCAGTCCCGATCACGGCAACCCGGCACATCGACGACCTGGCCCAGGGCTCGAGCCTCGAGATCGTACGGACGAAGCACTCTCTCGCAGACCTCACGCGCGCCGCGACGGAGGAAGGCGTGGTGCTCGCCGCGGCGCCCACCGGCGGCTTCGCCTTCCCGGACATCGTCTCCGGCTACGACGCCGTGACCGCGCTCTGCAAGATCCTCGAGTTGCTCGCCGGCCAGGATCGGCCCGTCTCCGAGCTCGTCGCCGAGCTTCCACGCCCGACCCTCGTCCACCGGGCGCTGCCGTGCCCCTGGAGCCGCAAGGGGCTCGTCATGCGGCTCCTCAACGAGCACCTGGCCCCGCGCCGGCTCGACCTCTCCGACGGCGTGAAAGCGTACGACGAGCGCGGGTGGGTGCAGGTGGTGCCCGACGAGGACGAGCCGCTCGTCCAGCTCTACGCCGAGGGGGCGACCGACGAGCTCACCATCGAGCTGGCCGACGAGATCGCGGAGTTCGTCGACGTCGTCGTGCAGGGAGACGCGGTCGAGCAGCGAACTCTGGAGCAAGCCTCAAGCTGAGGTTGACCCCTCGGCACCGCTGCTGCTTCAATCGGTGGTTCCCGACGAAAGGCTCGTAGCCCGTGGATGCGATTCCCGATCTTGCCACCCTGAGCGACGACGATCTCGACCGCCTGATCCGCGAGACCGAGGATCAGGAGGACACGATCTCGCAGCGTCGCAGGCGCCTCCACGGTCGCATCGACGAGCTCCGGGGTGAGCGTGTCACGCGCCTTCGTGGCCAGGTGTCCGCCGGGACCCTCGAGCTGACGACGCCGGTGGCGCTCGAGCGGCCCATCTTCGAGGGCACAGGCGACCCGCCCGACGACCGCGAGGACGGGCCGGCCGCCGATCCGTCGTCGTTCTCCGACGACGAGTTGCGCGAGGCGATCCTCGCGCTCGAGCACGAAGAGGACGACATCTCCCTCCACCGGCGCGTCCTTCACGGGCGGATCGACATCCTGCGCGCCGAGCGGGAGCGGCGCCGCCGAGGGCATCACGTCGACCCGAAGGATCTCGGAACGATCCTCGGCGGCCCTCGATGAGCCATGTGTACTGCCCGGAGTGCGGCTATCAGAACCCCGAGGCCTCGAACTACTGCGCCCGCTGCGGTGCATATCTCCGTCGCGACGAGCACGGCGAGACGACGCTGAGCCTCGCGCCGGAGGAGGTCAGCGGTGAGAATCCGTCTGTGGGAGAGCCGCGTGGGCCCGCGCTCGTCGTCCGTGCAGGGGGTGGGAGGGCCGGCGAGAGCTTCCAGACCGACGGGCCGCGGACGCTGATCGGACGGTCGCCCGAGTGCGATGTCTTTCTCGACGACGTGACGGTCTCGCGCCGCCACGCGGAGATCGTCCAGGAGGGCGGCGCCTACGTGATCCGCGACCTCGGCAGCCTGAACGGGACGTTCGTGAACCGGCACCGGATCGAGACCTCCACGCTCGCGGACGACGACGAGGTTCAGATCGGCAAGTACCGGATGACCTTCCTGCTGCCATGAGCACGACGACCGAGCCACAGGCGACCGCTCCGCGGCTCCATACGATCGGGGCGGTCTGCGAGCGGCTCCGCGCCGAGTTCAGCGACATCACGATCTCGAAGATCCGCTATCTCGAGGACCAGGGCCTGCTGCAGCCGCGAAGGACACGCGGCGGTTACCGGCTTTTCTCGGAGGACGACATCGAGCGCCTCCAGACGATCCTGCGCATGCAGCGAGACGAGTTCCTGCCGCTGCGGGTGATTCGCACGGAGCTCGATGCGCACGGCACGACGACGGCGAAGCGGCGGCCGCCCGCGCTCCGCGACCCCGGTGGCGAGATCGACCTCGGCGAGCTCTGCGAGCGCGCCGGGATCACGGCGGACTTCGCGCGGCGCCTCGAGGAGTACGACCTCGTGACGCCGCGGATCGAGGCCGGCGAGCGCATGTACCGCGAGGGTGAGGTCGACATCGCGGCCGCCTGTGGGCGCCTCGCGCGCCACGGGCTCGATGCCCGGCATCTGCGCGCCTTCCGGACGGCCGCGGGTCGCCAGTCGGCCTTGCTCGAGCAGCTCGTCGCGACCGGCCTGCGTTCGCGCGACCTCGAACGGCGCCGTGCCGCGCTCGACGACCTCGAGGCGCTTTTGGCCGTCGCGACAGAGCTCGCCCAGCACCTTCTCGTCCGCGATCTCAGGGAGGCTTCGGAGCGATGACGACCGACGAGCTCAGGGCCATGGTGCGGGACGTCCCCGACTTCCCGACCGAGGGCATCGTCTTCAAGGACCTGATGCCGCTGATCGGCGACGCCGAGGCCTTCCGATCGACGATCGAGCTCCTTGCGGAATGGTCGCGACCACGGACCCCGGACGTGATCCTCGGCGCCGAGGCGCGAGGGTTCATCTTCGGAGGCGCGCTCGCGTACGAGCTGGGCTGCGGGTTCGTCCCGGCCCGGAAGCCAGGGAAGCTGCCGTGGGAGAAGATCCGCGCGACGTACGAGCTCGAGTACGGCAGCGACGCGCTCGAGATCCACTCGGACGCGCTCGAGCGGGGCGCCCGGGTGATCGTCCTCGACGACGTGCTCGCGACAGGAGGCACCGCGCGGGCCAAGGTCGAGCTCGTCGAGCGCCTCGGCGCCGAGGTCGTCGGTGCGCTCTTCGTGATCGAGCTGACGTTCCTCTCGGGCCGCGAGAAGCTCGACGGGACCGACGTGCACGCGCTGATCGCGTACTGACCGACCACTGGCCGTCGTCCGACGGCCCGAGTACACCTTGAGCATGGGTGCCGTCGACGCGCTCACCGGCACGTACCGTCTGGGCTGCCCCGCAGCAGGATCGACGACCCGCGTCCGGCTGTCGTCGTTCCGCCAGATCGATCGACTGCCGGGCCCGGCGCACCCTGCCGTGTACCGCGTGGTTTTCGCGTGCGCGTGCGGCGGGCAGCACGTCGGGCTCGTCGGCCACGACGCGCTCGACTGGGCGCCGCTCGGGCTCGGCGACCACGTGACGTATGTCAACCTGATGACCTCGCGTCGCGATGACCTCGCGATCGAGCTCACGTCTCTCGCGTCGACGCGGATCGGACGGGGAGAGTGGCCCTGGTGCTTCTATTGCCGGCGCGAGGACGCGCCGCGCCCTGTCACGCCGTCGGCCTTCCGCCTGTTCGCGCCGTACCCCGAAGCGGTCGCGGTCGCGGTGCGCTGCCCCGTCTGCGACTCGACCTCCGTGAATCTCGTGACGCAATCGCACCTCGACGTGCCGTTCCATTCGGATACGACCGTGGGTGTCCTCGCACACGTCTTCGACGAGGGCTCGTTGCCTACGATCGAGAGCTTCCGTGCCGCGCTCGGCTCGGCGTCGTTCGACGAGAGGCGGCTGGTCCTCTGATGGGTGAGGCGCCGTTCCCTCCCGGGAGGGATGACGCGTCCATGCCTTCCCGGCCGATCTTGAAGAGCATGAAGTCAGCCGTCGAAAGCACGCCCGCGGAAGCGAATGCCCGCGACCTCCACCTCCTCCTCGACTGCCTTGCGCTCGGCAAGCCGGATCAACGGCGGCCGCCGGCAAAGGTTCGTCTCGAGGAGGCGCTCGGCCCCGAGCTCACGCGACGGCTCCTGTCGAGCCTCAGCGGCGAGCGGCGCTAAGCGCAGAAACCTGCGCCGCGGGAACGGCTACGCGCTGTCGCGCGGGTCGTCCCCGCCGCGCGTCCGTACGATCAGGAACGTCAGGAACCCGGCGACCAGCGAGAGGACGAGCGCCGTCCCCTTTGGGACCTGGATCGCAACCATGCCGAGGTAGAGGAAGAGGAAGAACACGACCGCCCAGATGAAGCTCTGGACGCCGCGGTCGATGCTCGGCATGCGCAGGTGCATCGCGACGATCCTATCGGGATGGGAGGCGGGCTCGTCGCACGGGTGGAATCGCTCGCAAGCGCACGCAACGACGAAACGGAGCAGTTGCGGCCGCGAAGCGGACGCCTTCAGGGCCGTGCCCCGCCGTCAGGCGGGGATCCCGCGATGGAATCCGCTCGGCGGATTCCATCTTGCGGACCAAAAAAAATTCACCGAGCCGGTGGCGCTTTCGTCCCCCCGCCACATCGACCTTCCGCTTGCGCGTAGTGCCTTCGTGACGGGCTTCGACCTAGTCGCGCTCCGTGCTCGGTGCACCGCCAACCTACGGTGGCGGGGGAGCCAGGTCAAGCAGGTGGGGGAGGAGAAGTCCGCAATTTGCGCGGTTTCCCTCCCGTGCCGGACAGCTGCTCGGTGACGGGGGAGTCCGACTACGATGCCGCGATGCGCGGCGGACGGACGTACGTGCTCGCCGCCGCGCTGCTCGGCGCCGCGGCGCTGCTCACGGTCGCGGGAGTGGGGGATCAGGCCGGTTTCCCCGACTGGCAGGCGTTCGTGCTCGGGGTCGTGCAGGGCGCCACCGAGCTGCTCCCGATCTCCTCGTCCGGCCATCTCGTGCTCGTCCCGTGGCTCGGGGACTGGACGTATCTCGAGCAGCACGACGACTTCAACCACACGTTCGATGTCGCGCTGCACCTCGGGACGATGCTCGCGGTGGGGGGCTACTTCTTCCACGACCTCGTCGCCATGGTGCGCGCCTTCTTCCGGACGCTCCGCACGCGCAGGCTCGAGACGCCGGACGAACGGCTCGCCTGGATCGTCCTCGTCGCGACGATCCCCGCCGGCGTCGTCGGGCTCGCGCTCGAGGACACGATCACGGCGCACCTGGGCGAGCCCTGGCAGATCGCGATCCTTCTCGCCGTGTTCGCCGGCCTGCTCTGGCTGGTCGATCGGCGACCCGCGACCCGCGAGGCGCACGAGCTCTCCCTGAAGGAGGGTCTCGCGGTCGGCGTCGCCCAGGCACTCGCGCTCGCGCCCGGCGTCTCGAGATCGGGGATCACGATCTCCGCCGGCCGCCTGTTTCGGCTCGACCGGGACGCCGCGGCGCGTCTGTCGTTCCTCCTGCTCGTCCCGACGGTGCTCGGCGCCGTCCTGCTCAAGGGCCTCCAGGACGTCGTCCTCGGCGACCTGCCCGCCGGATGGAAGGGGCCGTTTCTCGTCGGCGTCCTGTCTGCCTGGGGCACCGGGCTGCTCGCGATCGAGTGGCTGCTCGGCTACGTGCGCAGGCACACCTACGGGCTGTTCGTCGTCTACCGCCTCGCGGCGGCGGCGATCATCGTTCTGCTGATCATCACGGGCGCCCGCGCCGCGACCTTCTGAGCCGGACGACGGGGCGGGGGCAGACCGGATGCTCGCGCGATCCCGAAATATCGCTACTTGACATAACGCGCATTATCGTGCGTGGCCGACGAGGCACTGTCTCGGCTGTGTCGCAACCGTTACACCCGGTGTGCCGCGTATGACGACGACGGCGGAGACGGTCGCTCCTACGCTCGCCCTATGTCCATTACGGCACCTCGGGCTGGCAGCCCGTCACACGGAGGTTGATCGTGCTTCCCGGCGACGTCTACACACGACAGATGTTGGAACGGCACCATCGTGCGGCGCTGCTCTCGCACCTGCCGTCCGTACCCGCCTGGCAGGATCGCGAGACGGTCTCGTACTCGACCCCCGCAGGTCGGCGCCGCAGCCGCCTGCGGCGGTTCGTTCTCCGGCTCCGACCTGCACACGGTGGCGCGTAGCCGAGCTGGGCTCCGCGGTGTCACCATCTAGTCGATCAGCGCCGCTCGGCGGTGCAGATGCCGCAATGCGGCTGAAGCTGGCCGAGCTCGTCCGGAAAGAACCGCCAGCCGTACCGCTCCG
>DASUZN010000106.1:0-5484 GCA_036376855.1 Gaiella sp.
TCTTCGGGCTGAGGAAGAGCCTCTCGCAGATCGCGCGATTGGAGCGCCCCTCGGCGATCAGGCCCAGCACCTCTCGCTCGCGCGGCGTCAGCTCGTCCAGTGGGTCGTCCTCCCGCCTTCGGCCGAGGAGCTGAGCGACGACCTCCGGATCGACCACCGTGCCGCCGTTTGCGACACGCCGGACGGCCGAGAGGAACTCGTCCACGTCGACGACGCGGTCCTTGAGCAGGTAGCCGAACCCCTCCGGGCTGTCACGGAACAGCGTGAGCGCATGGCGCGCCTCCACCACCTGCGAGAGCACGAGGACGCCGATCTCCGGGTGCTCGGCCCTGATCGCGACGGCTGCCTGTGTGCCCTCGTCGGTATGGGTCGGAGGCATGCGGACGTCCACGATCGCGACGTCCGGCGCCTCTGTCCGCACGACGCGCTTCAGAGCCTCGGCATCGCCCACCTGCGCGACGACCTCGAAGCCGTTCTCGGCGAGTACGCGCGCGACGCCTTCGCGCAGCAGCACCGAGTCGTCGGCGATCACGACGCGCACGGCAGCTCCCCGATCACGTGCGTGCCTCCGCCCACTGGGCTCTCGACGCGAAGCCGCCCCCCGTGCGCCTCGATCCGGTCGGCGAGGCCCCGTAGGCCGGAGCCTCCACCGATGCTCGCCCCGCCGATCCCGTCGTCTGCGACCTCCACGACGAGCGAGCCGTTGTGTTGCTCCGCCCGGATCGTGATCGACGTCGCGCCCGCGTGCTTGACGGCATTCGCAAGCGCCTCGCAGGCGACGAAGTACGCCGCGCCCTCGATCGGGGCGGGCAGCCGCGCTTCGGGCGCGGCCAGGATCCGCACCGGGAGCGGCGTCCGGTCGGCGAGCGACTCCAGCGCGGCCGCGAGACCGTCCTCGGTGAGGATCGCCGGATGGACGCCGCGGGCGAGCTCGCGCAGCTCTCCGACCGCGAGCTGGAGCTCGTCGACCGCACCCGCGAGCACCTGGTCGAGCTCGGGCGGGGCGTCCGTCCCGAGTCGCTTCTGCGCCGCGCGCAGCTCGAGCGCCAGGGCGACGAGCCGCTGCTGCGCTCCGTCGTGGATGTCCCGCTCGATCCGCCGGCGCTGCTCGTCACCTGCCGCCACGATCCGCACCCGTGACTCCTGGACGCGTGCGAGTTGGGCCTTGAGCTCGGCCTCGAGGCGCGCATTCTCGAGCGCCAGACGTGCTGCGGCGCCGGCCGCCTCGATCAGCTCCGGCTCGTCGTGCAGGCTCGGATCATGGACGATCGCCGCGAGCGGGGCGCCGTCGTCGTCGGCGAGGTGGGTGACGGCACGGCGCGGGCCGTCCGCGGGTAGCGTCACCGGCCGCCCGTCGGCGTCCGCATAGCCGTGCCGTTCGGGGAGCCAGAACGCGATCTCGAGCGACGGGTCGCCGACCGCCTGCGCAAGCGCGGGGCGAAGCTCGCGCGGTGGGACGCGATCGAGCGTCCGCATCAAGTCGCCGACGTGCGCGACGGCAAGCCGGGCGGAGAGGAGCCCAGCCAGGAGCGCCAGGGGGAGCGCGATCTGGCCTATCACCTGCCACCAGTAGAGGTTGTCGGCGAGCTCCGGGGGTGGCGCGAGCGGGCTGGCCGGAGGGGTCAGGAACGTGAGGAGGAACTCGTAGAACGCCCTCAGCGACGCGATCAGCGCGGCGAGCAGGATCGGCAGCAGCACCCGGCGCGCACGCGGCGTGGCCCGCACGAGCTTGCGGATCACGAGCGCCACGAAGCACGGCGCGAGGACGCCCCACATGACGAGCACGAAGCCCTTGTCGAGGATCTCGACGACGGTGTCGTTCGCGTGCACGAGGATCCCGCTCGGCACTTCCGGCCGGACGTACTTGACGTCGGCGGACCCGTCGTAGAAGAGGAGCGTCACGGTCGGGAACGCGAGCGCGACCACGTATCCGGCGCGGACGAGCAGCCGCTCCCATCGGTCGGTGACACGGCCCGTCGGGTAGGCGAGGGCGATGTGCGCGAACAGCGCTGCGCCGAGCCAGCCGAGCGCGAAGCTCACGGTGAACGCGAGACCGCTCTCGCTGTACTGCCACGGCCGGATCAACCACGCGAAGCCGAACGCGACCATCAGCGGGCCGAGACGGTTGTCCGGTCGCCGTGACCATGCGACGAGGCCGGCGACGATGCCCGAGAGGCCGACGGCAGGTGCCGGGAGCGATCGGAGCACGGTCTGGTGCAGGTCGTCGCGGAGCAGGCCGTAGTCGACGATCGCGAGCGCGACGCCGAGAACGAGCAGCGCAAGCCGAAGCGGCTTCACGTCTGCCCCTCGAGCAGCGCGCAGAGTCGTTCGCCGGCCAGCTCGTCCTTGGTGACGAAACCCGCCGCGCCACAGCTCCGCGCCCGACGACCGACATCGACACGGTGACGGCTCGAGACGAGGACGACGCGGGTCCGACCGCCTATCCGCTCGCTGACCTCGAAGCCGGTCATGTCGGGAAGACCGATGTCCACGAGCGCGACGTCGGGCTCGAGTCGATCGACCAGGACCAGCGCCGACGCGCCGTTCGCGGCCTCACCGACCACGTCGAACCCCTCCAGCTCGAGCAGGTTGCGCGCGGAGCGGCGGAACTGCTCGTGGTCGTCGACGATCACGACGGTGCGGCGCATCACTCCGATCGTCGCACGCAGGTCCGCGCGCGACCACAGGGCCGACCCCGGCTTTTTCGGGCACCGGAGTTGGGGGAGCACCCTGATGCCGCTGCTCCACGCTCCAGAGCTAAGCACGCTTTAGCGGCGGCGCAACCCCCGGCGCGAACCGCGTTAGAGCCAGGTTAGACGCCGGTCGCATCCTCGAAGCAACTGGGACAGCGTCCGCCGGGCATCGGCTCGGCCGAGAGGAGTGGAGCGTGATGCGCGTTTCCCCGACACTGGTCGCCAAGGCTCTCGTCCTCGTGGCCGTCTTCCTCGTCGCAGCGCCCGCCTCGTCGGCCGCCGACACGCCGATCGAGGAGATCTACGCCTCGCTGCGGCCGCAGGACCTTCGCTCGCCCACCGGCTCGACCGCGTTCGCTCCGGGCACGGAGTTCGTGTTCGCGTACGACCTCGTCAACATCTCCGGCAACGCTCTCGTGATCCCGCTGAACACCGCGTTCGGTGCGCCGTTCCACCTCGTGGGTACAGAGCAGAAGTGGATCGAGCGGCTCGGTCCGAACGCGACCATCCCGGGCATCCCGCCGATCATCGGCCGCAAGGGAACGTGGTACGCGGCCGGCGGCTCGATCACCGCGCTCGAGAACCTGCCAGGCAATACGATCCAGCCGGGCCAGCGCCTGGAGATGAACGGAACGCTGTTCCCGAACTACGGGACATCCTTCCCGGCGGGCAGGTACCGCTACCACATCGAGTACAAGCCGCTCTTCGGTGGACTGTTCGACGTCATCGCCGAGGTGTCGATCGAGCTCACAGTCACCGGTTTGGACCTCGAAGCGCCGGTGCTCTCCGTACCCGAGACGATCGTCGCCGTCGCGGAGACGTCCGCCGGCGTGACGGTGGCGTACTCGGTGGAGGCGTCGGACGGAGTCGATCCCGCGCCTGACGTCGGCTGCCTGCCACCTTCCGGGAGCGTCTTCCCGATCGGAACGATGACGGTCACGTGCACCGCGACCGACGCGGCGGGCAACACATCGAGCGCCTCGTTCGATGTTCGCGTGAAGGGCGCCGCCGAGCAACTCGCCGACCTCGCGATCGCCGTGAGCGGCGTCGGAAGCGGGGCGAGCCTCGCGGACAAGGTCGGAGACGCGCGGACCGCGCTCGTGGCAGGCAAACGGGCCAAGGCGTGCGAGATCCTCGGGGCGTTCCGCAACGAGGTGAGCGCGCAGAGCGGCAAGTCGCTCCCGGCGCAGGCCGCCGCCGAGCTCCGTGCGACGGCAACGCGCATCCAGACGGTGCTCGAATGCTGAGCGGAGGGCAGCTGACGCTCGGCGCGCTTTGCGCCTCGGTGCTCGTCGCCGCGGGCTGTGGCAGCACGATCGACTCGTGAAGATCGACTACCGCGCGCTCGAGGCGGAGGCCGCGTCCACGTCGCGGGCGCGCGACGTTCCGGGCTGAGCGCCGACGATCCGGCCAGCCCCGACCGCGGTTCAGGGCATGCCTCCTGGGAGTCGCGAGCGCGTCGGCCTACGGTCGTCACATGACCGAGCACCCCGTCGAGAGCCCTCTCGCCCCCGGCAGCGCGCGAGCGTCGGCGAGCCAGTCGAGGCTCGCGGTGTCGACACTCTTCGCGGCTGCCCTGCTCGCGTTCCTCTTCCCGTTCGCCACCGTCTCGTGCGGAGATCCCGTCACCTTCACGGGGATCGAGCTGGCGACCGCGCGGGTCGCGGACGATACGCCGACCGCCGACCAGCGCGAGTTCGCCGACGAGATCGAGTCGAACGGCACGGTCCTCGCGCTCGTCGCACTCGCCGCGATCGCGCTGGGCCTGGGCCTCGCCGTCGCGCAGGTCCGGGGCTTCGGCCTCGCCGCGCTCGTCGGCCTCGGCGCGCTGCTGCTTCTGCCGTGGTCGGCCGCGTTTGCCCTGGCCGACTTCCAGGTGCACGGCGGCTACGTGCTCGCGGTCGGCGCCACCGCCGGCGTCGTGAGCATCCGTCGCGGCGCGGCCGTCCGCCGTCGCCACCGGGAGGGCCGGCGTCGCTGGCCGGCGGTCCTCGTTGCGCTCCCGCTCCTCGCGCTCGTCGGCGTCACCGCCGCCCTCTGCATCGAGTCGGCGCAGTACCTCTAGGCGCCGAGCAGCTCGTCGTCGGGGACCTCGCGGATCACGCGCGCGGGGCTTCCGACGACGACCTTCCCGGGAGGCACGTCCCTGGTGACCACGGCGCCGGCGCCGACGAACGCCTCCTCGCCGACCTCGACCCCGGGGCAGAGGATCGCGCCACCGCCGACCCGAGCACCGCGCCGGATCGTCGGGCCCTTCATCAACTCGAGCCGCCTCTCCGTGCGGCCCATGAAGTTGTCGTTCGTCGTCACGACGCAGGGAGCGATGAAGACATCCTCCTCGAGCGTCGAGTAGGCCGTCACGTAGGCATCGGCCTGGATCTTCGTCCGCGCGCCGATTGTCGTGTCGTTCTCGACGAGCGAGCCTCGCCCGACGACGACGTCGTCGCCGATCGTCACGCGTTCGCGGACGCAGGACTGGTCGCCGAGGATCACGCGCACGCCGATCGTCGCGCCCGCGAACACGATCGCCCCCGTCGAGATCACCGTCCCGTCACCCACGGTTGTGGATGGCAGCGGCTCCCGCTTCGCCGTCGAGCGCGGCGAGAGCGTCGGCTGTTTGCCGACGACGGCGTGCTCGAGCACCTTCACGCCCTCGCCGAGCACCGTGCCGGGATGGACGACGGCCGTCGGGTGGATCTCGGCGCTCACGCCGGCGATCCGGTCCGCAGCGAGGTCGTGAGCCGGTCGAGGGCGCGCACCACCGCCAGCCCGTCGTGGGCCTCCCGGTGGT
>DASUZN010000107.1:0-8876 GCA_036376855.1 Gaiella sp.
CCCCGCGAACGTGAGCAGACCCGCGTAGTCCGGCTTGTCGGGCAGTCCGAGAGCCCTCCACCGCTCGAGCGGGTCGATCACCGGCCAATCGTAGTGCCGCTCCCCGCCTACCCTGCGTCCATGTGGGAGACCGCCGACCGCGCGACGCTGCAGGCCGCCGTCCGGGCAGCGGCGCTCGTGGTCGTGGTGGCATGGCTCTTCAGCGACGACGTCCGCGCGTGGGTGCCGATCTGGGTGCCGATCGTCCTTCTGCTCGCGGCGGAGATCGAGTTCGTCCTCCGCGGCCGGCGCGAGGCTCCGCGGCCCGCGACGCCCCGCGTTCCCCCGGGGCCGGAGGACGCCGACCTCGGGTTCGGAGAGATCGTCGAGGAAGAGGACGGGATCCGCTTCCTCCCGCCTCCCGCTCGCCCCCAGCGTCGCGGCAGCAGGCTCGGATGGATCGTGGGGGCGGTGATCGCGGCGGCTGTCGTCTTCGTCGCTGTCCGCAGCGACCGCAGCGCTACGTGGAGCGCACTCTCGGACGATGCACGCACGACGGCGGAGGCGCGCTTCACCGCGGAGGCGTCGCGCATCGCAGGGATGTCCGTGCGCATTCGCTGCGACGAGGGCTACGCGTTCACGGGCGCCGGGAGCGACACACTGGGGATCGCGTTCCCCGGATCGGGGCTCGCCTACCTCGACCCGACGATCTGCCGCGGTCTCTACGACATCGCGTTCGGCGGCGACCATGGCGGCAGTCAGCGCACGGCGGACGCACTGGTCGTGCTCGCCCACGAGGCTGTCCATCTCGGCGGTGAGCGCCGGGAGGGCGTGACGGAATGCCTCGCTCTGCAGGAGGCCGGGCCGCTGGCAATCCGGCTCGGGCTGTCCGAGGGAACCGCGCGCCGGATCCTGCGCACGGCGTTCTCCGAGCGGCTCTCCGAGCGAAACGTCATCAGAGCCGCGTACGCGCTGCCCGCGAGCTGCCGCGACGGAGGCACGCTCGACCAGCGGCCGGACGACCCGCGGTTCCCGTTCTAGGAGGAGGCGGCCTCGAGCCGCCTGCGAACGAGCGCGACGCTCGACGCTCCGAGCTGCTCGCCGAGGACGGACGAGCCGAGAACGTTCGCCTCGACGACCACCCGCTCGCGCTCCGTTTCCAGCGTGCCGCGCGCGACGAAGAGCGCCGGGCGGACACGACTGCCCCAGTCCTCGAGCTCGGCGAGGGATGTCCCGGGCGCGCGGCCCGCCGACTCCGTCACCCGGCGGACGTCGCGTACGCCGTCGGCGACGACCTCGGCAGCCTGAGCCAGCGCCTCGCCTTCGGCGCGGAGCGCACGTTCCTCGTCGTCGAGCGCGGCCTTCCGCTCCTCGATCCGTGTGCGCGCCGCGAGCGCGTCGGCCAGCGTGTCACGCGCGGTCGCCGCCTCCTTGCGCGCTCGGTCGAGCTCGTCGTCGCGTGTCCTCCGACCGGACTCGAGCGAGGCGACCCTCGAGCCCGTCCGCTCGACCTCCGCGTGCGCTGCCGTGATCGCGCCCTCTGCCGCGCCGCGGCGCCGGTCGAGATCCTCATGCTCGAGCGGCACCCGGTCGAGTGCCTCCCGCAGCGCGGCGACCCTTCCGCGGATCGCGCCGACCCGCTCCTCCAGGTCGCGCACGATCGCCAGCTCGCTTGCAATCTCGGTGTCTCGCCGCTCCAACTCCGCGGCGTGCGCGAGCGCATCGGCTGAGACGGCCATGGACACAAGTGTCGCAGGCGAGCCGACCCGACGACCGCGGTTCGTACACTCGCCGCATGAAGGTCTGTGCGGCGTGCGGCGTCGAGAACCCGGAGATTGCGCGGTTCTGCCTCGCGTGCGGCACACAGCTCGCCGAGGCGCGGCCGCCGCAGGAGACGCGGAAGGTCGTGACGATCGTCTTCTCGGATCTGAAGGGCTCGACGAGCCTCGGCGAGGCGCTCGACTCGGAGGCGCTCCGCGAGGTGATGACGCGCTACTTCGACGCGATGCGCGGCGAGCTCGAACGGCACGGCGGCGTGATCGAGAAGTTCATCGGCGACGCCGTGATGGCCGTGTTCGGGCTCCCGCGGCTCCACGAGGACGACGCATTGCGCGCGGTCCGTGCCGCCGCCGGGATGCAGGCGGCCCTCGAGGAGTTGAACGACGAGCTGCAGCGCGTGTACGGCGTGCAGCTCGCGAACCGAACGGGCGTCAACACCGGCGAGGTCGTCGCCGGCGACCCCGCGACCGGTCAGCGCCTCGTCACCGGCGACGCCGTCAACGTCGCCGCCCGACTCGAGCAGGCCGCCGGCGAGCGCGAGGTGCTCCTCGGCGAGCTGACCTACCGGCTCGTCCGCGACGACGTCGACGTCGATCAGGTCGAGCCGCTCGAGCTCAAGGGGAAGTCGGAACCGGTGCCGGCGTACCGGCTCGTCGGCATTCGCGAGGGCTCCGATGGGTCGGCGCGGCGAAGCGCGCCCCTCGTCGGGCGCGACGAGGAGCTCGCCGTGCTTCGGACGGCGCTCGACGAGTCGGCCTCGTCTCGCTCGTGCCGGCTGGTGACCATCGTCGGCGACGCTGGCGTCGGGAAGTCCAGGCTGACGTCCGAGTTCCTCGGAGAGTCCAGGCCGCGAGCGCTTTCGGTATCCGGCCGGTGCCTCCCCTACGGCGATGGAATCACGTTCTGGCCTGTCGGAGAGGCTGTCAAGAGCCTTGCGAGCATCGTCAACGACGACTCCGCGACTGAGGTGCGAGCGAAGCTCGCCTCGCTCGCGGACCCCGCAGGCGAAGGCGTCACAGCGCGCCTGGCATCCGCTCTGGGCGTGTCGGTCGAGCCGTTTCCGGTCGAAGAGCTGTTCTGGGCGGTCCGGCAGCTCCTCGTTCACCTCGCCGCCGAGCGGCCGGTGATCTTCGTCGTCGAGGATATCCACTGGGCGGAGTCGACCATGCTCGCCCTGATCGAGCACCTCGTCCAGACGTGCGCCGCACCGGTGCTCGTCCTCTGCCCAACGCGACCCGAGCTTCTCGAGGAGGCTCCGGATTGGAGCACGGGCCTACGTTCGGCGCGCATCGTCCTCGAGCCGCTCGGCGTCGAGCAGGCGAAGAGCATGATCGAGAGCTTGCTGGGCGGCGGCTCGCTCGACGCGGCCGTGCTTGATCGCGTCGTCGCCGCGTCCGAGGGAAACCCGCTCTTTGCGGAGCAGCTCCTCGGGATGCTCATCGACGAGCATCGCCTCGAGCTCGACGACGAGACATGGCGGTTGACCGGCGAGCTCTCGGAGATCACCGTCCCGCCCACGATCCAGGCACTTCTCGCGTCGCGGCTCGACACGCTCGAGTCGAGCGAGCGCTCGGTGATCGAGCCTGCGTCCGTCGTGGGGTATGTGTTCCCGGAGGACGCCGTCACGGCCCTCGCGCCTCCCGAGGTCGCCCCCCGGGTTGGCTCCGAGCTGGCGACCCTGACCCACAAGCACCTCGTTCGACCGGTCGAGGACGGCACCGGGGCCGCGCACCGCTTCCACCACATCATGATCCGAGACACCGCCTACGACGGAATCCTCAAGCGCGCACGTGCTGACCTCCACACGCGGTTCGTCGCGTGGGCGGACCTGGCGAACCGCGACCGCGCGGTCGAGTTCGAGGAGATCCTCGGCTACCACCTCGAGCAGGCTTGGACGTACCTCTCCGAGCTCGGCCCACTGGACGAGCTGGGACGGGAGATCGGTGAGGAGGGCGCTCGGCGCCTCACCTCGGCAGGCCGACGCGCGTTCTCGCGCGGTGACATCCCCGGGGCCGCATCGCTCCTCGGTCGCGCGGCGGCCCTGCTTCCCCGCGAGCATCGGGCACGACTCGGTGTGCTGCCGGACTACGGCGAGGCGCTGCTGCTGACAGGCCGCTTCGACGACGCTGTCGAAGTGCTGGACGAGGCGGCCAAGTACGCCGACGTCGCGCCGGTGGCCGCGGCTCGCGCCGCTCTCACACGCCTGCTCGTGAGCCTTCGGACCGGCGACGCCGGGGCGTGGCGACGGGAACGCGTCGAGGAGGAGATCGCCGGCGCGGTGCGGATCTTCGAGCGCGAAGGGGATGACGCGGGTCTCGCAACGGCCTATCGGCTGCTCGGCTGGTCGGCAGGCACCGCCTGCCGGTTCGGTGACTGCGTCACGGCGGAGGAGCGCGCGATCGAGCACGCGCGACGCGCGGGCGACATCCGACAGGAGCGGCGGGCGATCACGGCCTACGCCGGAGCGACCTCGCTCGGGCCGACGAACGTTGACGAGGCGATCGCGCGCTGCGAGTCGGGGATCGAGGCGACGGCGGGGGATCGCCAATCCGAGGGGAACCTGCTCGCGGTGCTCGGAGGGCTCTACGCGATGCAGGGGGCGTTCGACAGGGCGCGCGACCTCGTCTCCCGCGCTCGGTCGCTGCTCGAGGAGCTCGGACTCGAGCTGGACACCGCTCGGGTCGGGATCGAGGCCTGGCGCACGGAGATGCTCGCGGGAGACTTCGGTGCGGCGGAGGAGGAGCTCCGGAGATCGCACGATGCCCTCGAGGCGAGGGGCGAGAAGTACACCCTGTCCACCATCGCGGGGCTTCTCGGCCGGACGATCGTCGAACGCGACGGGCCGCTCGACGAGGCGCTCGAGATGTGCGACCGGAGTCGAGAGCTTGCAAGCGACGGAGATATCGCGACGCAGGCGCTTTGGCGCTCAGTGCGTGGCCGCATCCTCGCCCGCACCGGCGCGGTCGTCGACGGGGAGAGGCTCGTTCGCGAGGCGCTCGCGATCCTCGAGCCCACCGATGCCCCGGTCCTGCGGATCGAGGCCTACGTCGATCTCGGCGAGGTTCTCGTCGCCGCAAACCGGATCGAGGAGGCACGCGCCGCCTACGAGGCAGCGCGGGACCTCGCCGACGAAAAGGGCGGTGTCGTGACCCTCGGTGCCGTCATTCGGCACATCGAGGGCCTCGACACCGCCCCGGTTTGAGCTGCGTCGCCGTCTACCAGTCGAAGTAGCCGTTCGTCCGCGAGGTGACGACGATCGTCCAGATCTTCGTCCCCTTGAAGTTGTCGAGGCGGATCGTGACGACGCAGAAGCCGTTCGAATCACATGCTCCCTGTGCCGTCGGCGTCCCGCCGTTGTGGGAAACGGCGGTGATCTTGTAGCCCTTCGGCAACAGCGCCGCGTCCGCGACGTGGAACACGTGCGTGATCACCTGCGGCGGGTTAAGCAGACCGAAGTCCGCATCGCCGTTGGGGTCGTCGACATCGGGGCACGTCGTGCCGAGTTTCGCGACACAGACCTGGGAGTGCCGCGCATCCGGCTTCCCGCCGACCACCCTCTCCGTGATCGTCGTGACGTAGCCGAGATCCACGCCGTTCGCGGGCTTCCCGAACGGCGGCAGGCAGACCGTCGTCGAAACAGGGTTCGCGTTGTTGACGTCCGGGTTCGTCTGGAGGTTGCCCGCCACGGAAGGATCGGCGCAGGATGTGCCCTGTGTCACGTAGCCACCCGCCTTGAGCTTCTCGGTACCGCCCGAGTTCGAAGCAAGAAGCGTGGCCGGGACGTCGATCCCAGCACTCGACGGGAAGGCGTCGTTCGGGTCGGCGACGTCGTTGACTCCCTCCTTCACCGTCCAGCGACCGTTGGAGACGAGGCAGTTCGGGCAGTTAGTCGTCGCGGTTTCCTGCGGCGGCACCTGCCAGACCACGGTCAGGCCGACCTGCGGTGCGTTGGCGGCACGGTTCCCGAAGTCGCACGTCCAGACGTGCGATCCGTTCGACTTCGTGACGATGACCGGCGCCGCCGGACAGGTGTTCTGCCCTGGGACCGGTGTCGCCTCGACCCCGTTCACGACCGGGTATCCCTGGCGGAAGATGACGTGCGTGAGCGTCGTCCCGCTCTTGTTCAGGAACGTCGCCTTGTAGGCGATCTGCTGCCCGTACGTCACCTCCGCCGGCCCAGGAAACGCGACGAACGTCACGTCCGCCAGCCGTGGCCCTGCACTCCCGCCAGCCACGAAAATCACCGCGCTCGCCGCTGCAAGGCACGCAAGCGCAAGCCGACCCCATCTCATCCTCACCGCAGTACCTCCCCAGCCCTGCACCGAGCGCCCACCGCGCGGAGCGGTGCATCATGACACGGAGTACGGCGGGAGGGCAAGGTCGAACTGTCGGGCCGCCGCCCCGAGCCGGGATACCATGCGCGTCCCGGGCGACGTGGCCGAGTGGTTAGGCAGAGGCCTGCAAAGCCTCGTACAGCGGTTCGAATCCGCTCGTCGCCTTCTGCCCCGTGTTCATGCGGGGTCGCGGTCTGTCTCGGTTTGACGGTTTCCACGGCGGTACTCCGTGAGGGCTCGCACCGCGCTTTCCGTGCGCGTCCTGGAGGAGTGGAGATACACCTCGGTCACCCGCGTCGACGAGTGCCCCAGAAGCTCCTTCACCGCGTAGAGGTCGCCCTCCGTGGCATCGAGCACGTCCATTGCGAAGGTGTGACGGGTCAACTGCTGGCCGCCGATTGACCCGATCGCACGCAAACTGAACGAGAGGGAGAAACGCGGGCGAACGGAGGGCCGCGCTTGGCGGCCCTCCGACTGCGTAGATTGCTTCAGGCGGCTATCCGATCTCGGCTGTGTAGTCGAGCGGATTGGTCACGAGCAACCCCGCCCCGATGCTTGGAGCGCCGCTGACGACCTCGCCGCCGTTTCCGGTCGAGACCACCCTCCCCGTGATCTTCTGGCCTTGATCGTCACAGGTCAGGTAGTAGTCCCCGACCTTCGTGTTCGTCGTGATCGTCTTGGACGCGTGCGGGACACGCGCCCCTGCCGCAAGCGTCTTGATCGCACTCGCCTGGTCGAGAGCCATGAGACTATTCGCCCCGGCTCCGTAGCACAGCCAATACGTCCTGGGCAGTGCGACAAATACGGGGCACTTGCCTTGCGTGGCACTTGCGCCAGCCTCCATATACATGTCGACGATATCGGGGCCAAACTCCGCCGCGCTCGGTGTCTGAACGGTGAACTGCCCGAATTTCGCGAGACAGAGGAAGAAGTTCTCGCTCGCCTCGTTACAGAGCGGTTCATCGAACGGATAGAACTGGTCGTCCCAGATCGCCACCCCCCCAGTGGCCTCGCACGGATACGCCACCGGAGGCCCGGGTACCGGGTTCGGTGGCTGGGCGGCCAAGGCCGCGGCCGACATCATCCCCATCACGACCGCCGTCGCGATGCACACCATGAGCGTCTTCACGAGAAGACCACCCCCTTCCCCCCTCTGCCGCATTACGCCCCTCCGGGCGCAGACGCGGCTTATAACGCGCTGGGGGTCTGAAGTCAAGCCAACGACGCATGTAGTCGCGTTAGAAAATCCCTGCTATCAGCCGGTTTGATGGTGACAGCGGTTCGAATCCGCTCGTCGCCTTCTATCTGTAAGCAAAGCGTGAAATCCGGGCGCGGCGCGGTTCGCGCCTCGCGACACGGGGTACCAGAGCGCCGGGCAGCCCGGAGTGCGGGCGGGCCTGTGCTGGTGGGTGTCCCGAGGGGGTACGGGGCACCCACCTCTCGATCCGTCGTCCGCCGCGCCCCGTACCGTCGCGGCATGGCCGCACAGCCACCCGCCGGTGCGACTTCCGAGCCAGCGGTCGAGGCCTGCCCGCGCTGCGCGGCGGCGATGGAGTGGCGGCACGGCACGTTCCAGTGCCCACGGTGCCGCTTCAAGGTGGGGTGCTGCGAGGGTCTCACCGGCGACTGCCGCACGTAGAGACAACCGAGCACCGGCGCCGTTCGTAAGGAAGCCGTGAAGGCTCGCCGCCCTCGGGTTTCACAGATCGGACAACGGGTACCCCGGGACGTTGTGTCCCGACACTCGACATCACGAGAGGTGAGACCGATGAGAAAGCACCTTCGCAGGCTCGCGCCGATCGGCATGCTCGCAATCACTGGCGCGCTCGCCGCGGCCATGCTGATCGACACCGGTCCGGGCGCGGCCGCCACGCAGGCGCGGCCGACGAACCAGTCGCCGCCGACGATCACCGGCACGGCCCAGGTCGGCTCGACGCTCACTGCCCGTGAGGGCCAGTGGACGGGGAATCCGACGGGCTTCGCCTACTCCTGGCGGCGGTGCGATGCGGACGGCGGCAGCTGCTCGTCGATCAGCGGCGCGACCGACAAGACCTACGTCCTGAAGCAGGTCGACCAGGGCAACACGATCCGACTCCGGGTGACTGCGCGGAACGCCGACGGGCAGACAGCTGCGACCTCGGTGCCCACGGCCGTCGTCCAGGCGGCGACGCCTCCAACCGCGAACCCGTGCGACAAGAACCCGCCGGTGGCGAGCGAGCTGAAGGCGCCCGAGCGGCTCTTGATCGCCGGCCAGCAGGTGTCGCCGAGCGTCGTCGGCGGCTCCACGCAGACGATCGTCGCGCGGTACCGCGTCACGGCCTGTGACGGCAAGCCCGTCCAGGGCGCACTCGTGTACGTCACCGCGGTGCCGTACAACATGTTCGGCGTCCCGCCCGAGGCGACGACCGGTGCCGACGGATGGGCGGAGCTGCGCATGAATCGCGAGCGCGGCTTCCCCGCATCGCCCCGGCAGCAGCTGCTCGTGATGTTCGTCCGCGCCCGCGGGCCGGGCGGCAACCTGCTCGGCGGGATCTCGACGCGCCGGCTCGTCTCCTTCCCGGTCGACCTGCGGAGGTAGCCGGCACACGGTGGGCGTCCCGAGCTCCGGGGCGCCCACCGTCCTCCCTGCGGCGCACGTTGGTTAGCCTCGCCGGGTGGACGTGCGCCGCATCAGGGCCGACGAGTGGCGCCTCTGGCGCGATGCCCGGCTCCGAATGCTCCGGGAGGAGGCCGCGTACTTCTCGACGCGCTACGAGGACGTGGTTCGGGAGCCCGAGGCCGTGT
>DASUZN010000108.1:0-2355 GCA_036376855.1 Gaiella sp.
GAGCGTCATCCTGGGGATGCGCACGTTCGCGCGGATCACCTCGAAGACCGTCTCGACCGGCTCGCCACGGTCGTAGAGCTTCAGCCAGGGCAGCCGGATGCCCTCCTGGAAGATCTCCGTGTTGTCGCACGCGGCGGACCCCGGCAGGCGCCCGCCGACGTCGCCGTGGTGCGCGGTCGTCGTCGCGAACCCGATCAGCGTCTCGTCGAGGTACACCGGCCGGAACACGAAGATGTCCTGCAGGTGGATGCCCCCGTCGAACGGGTCGTTCATCACGAAGACGTCGCCCGGCTGCATCCGGTCGCCCCACTTTGCGCGCAGCGTCTCGAGCGCATGCGGCACCGAGCCGAGGTGGAACGGAACCGTCACGGCCTGCGCCACCGTCTCCCCGTCCGGGCCGCAGAGCGCCGCCGAGAAGTCCATCCCGTCGCGCACGACGGTCGAGTGCGCGGTGCGGAAGATCGTCGTCGCCATCTCGTCCGCGATCGACGCGAGCGCGTTGCCGACAATCTCCTGCGTGATCGGGTCGACCGTCCGGACGCTCACCGAAGCGCCTCCAGCACGAGCGTGTCGGTGACGGGGTCGCGTCGCGCAGACCACCCCGGACGGACGACGACGGTCGTGTCGTACTCGTCGACCAGCAGCGGTCCCTCGACCGGCGCCTCGCCGATCGAGCCGCGCGAGCGCACGGTCAGGTCACCGAGGACGGTCTCGCGCACGGCGGTTGCCGGCTCGAACCCGTCCTGGAGCGACAGTCGGTCGACCGGGTGCACCGTCCCCAGCGCCGCGAGCCGGAGCGCGCGGATGTCGATCGGCGCCCCAGGCTCGCCGCGCACACCGTAGAGCCGCTCGTGCTCGTCCTCGAACGCCTCGATCAACGCGCCGGTGTCCGCCGGGTCGCCGACGCCGACCTCGATCTCCCAGGTCTGCCCGTCGTAGCGGAGCTCTGCAGTCCGCACCAGCTCGGCCTCGTCGAGGTCGACGGAGAGCTCGCGGCGGAGCTCGTCGAAGATCCGGTCGAGCTCGCGGGGATCGACGGCGCGCGCGTCGAGATGGACGGCGCGCACCTCGTGGAACTCCGGGCGAGCGTAGAGCAGCCCGACGGCGCTGAAGAGCCCGGCGAGCGCGGGAACGAGCACGGTGCGGCACCCGAGGTCCTCGGCGAGCCCGGTCGCGTGTACCGGGCCGGCACCGCCGTAGGCGATCAGCGCGAAGTCGCGCGGGTCCCGGCCCTTCTCGGACGAGACCGAGCGCAGCGCGCGCATCATCCGTGCGTTCGCGATCGCGTGGATCCCGGATGCCAGCTCGGGCGCGGTCATGTCGAGCTCGGCTGCGAGCGGCTCGAGGGCGCCTGCGGCCAGCGAGCCGTCGACCTCGATCTCGCCGTCGGCCAGCGAGCCCTCCGGGACGAAGCCGAGGAAGACGTTCGCGTCGGTCACGGTCGGCTGCGTCCCACCCCGGCCGTAGCAGGCGGGACCGGGGTCGGCGCCCGCGGAGCGCGGGCCGACCTGGAGGCCGCCCGCGGTGTCGAGCCACGCGATCGAGCCCCCGCCCGCGCCGACCTCGGCGATGTCGATCGTCGGGATGCGGAGCAGCTCCCCGGAGCCGCGCATGAGCCGCGAGCCCGCCGAGAGCGAGCCGCCGACCTCGTACTCCCGACCCCTGGACACGGTGCCGTGCTCGATCAGCGACGCCTTGGCCGTCGTGCCGCCCATGTCGAAGGCGATCGCGTTCGCGTAGCCGAGACGGCGCGCGATCTCGAGCGCTGCCACGACGCCGGCGGCCGGCCCCGACTCGAGCGCGAGCACCGGACGCGCGGTCGCGTCCTCCGCCGTCATGACGCCGCCCGAGGACTGCATCAGCGTCAACGGCGCCTCGATCCCTGCGGCGTCCAG
This sequence comes from Gaiella sp., assembly GCA_036376855.1. Classification (GTDB taxonomy): domain Bacteria; phylum Actinomycetota; class Thermoleophilia; order Gaiellales; family Gaiellaceae; genus Gaiella. Next base: position 1,896 of record DASUZN010000108.1, read on the forward strand.
CCCGGTTCGGATCGCGCCGACGTACCGCGCCATCAGCGGGCGCACGTAGGCGTTGACCACGGTCGTGGCGGTCCGCTCGTACTCGCGCTGCTCGCGGAGGATCTCCGAGGAGAGCGAGACCGTGACGCCGGGCAGCTCCTCGCGCAGAATCGCGCCGAGCCGCTCCTCGTGCGCCGGATAGAGGTAGGCGTGCAGCAGGCACACGGCGACGGACTCGATGCCCTCTGCCCGCAATGCGCCGGCAACCTCCTCGGCCTGAGCCTCGTCGAGCGGCACGAGCACCCCGCCGTCGGCGGCCATCCGCTCGCGGACCTCGAAGCGCAGGCGCCGCGGGACGAGCGGGTCCGGCTTCCGCCAGAAGGGCTCGTACATCCGCGGAATCCTCAGGCGCCGCAGCTCGAGGACGTCGCGGAAGCCCTCGGTCGTGACGAGCGCCGTCCGCGCGCCGCGCTGCTCGAGC